>CAZKMC010000113.1:7597-8709 GCA_964553485.1 uncultured Comamonadaceae bacterium | reverse complement strand
CGTAAGAGCTCATCCTGTCTGGAACAAGAATACACAACACCAGCTTGTAGTTCAAGATGGTCTTTTACATAACAGACTCTGATGAGAGGATGAGAAGTGCGCATTATTTTGAATCTTAATCACAATATAAAATATTTCCATTTTAATTTCGCGGGTTGAGTTTGTGAACGGGCGGTTCTGTTTTATGAACGGGAAATCCGGACAAAAAAAGCGGCCAGTATCAAGAGATATCTGGCCGCTCGGTCCTGGTTAAAGGTTATCTAAACACTACGAATCGCTTGGTTAGGCGACCAGATTCAGACAAAAGCGTAATCATATAGGTTCCAACTTCCAATTGAGAAGTGTTGATCTCAATCTGCTGAGCACCATTAAATGCATTCAGCTGACGGTTTTCAATCGTACGGCCTTGCATATCAGTGATCATAACTTGAATATCCATGTCTGTATTCACATTGAACTTCACATTCAAAACATCTGATGTTGGATTCGGATAAACAGAAAGGTTATCCATTGGGTTCAGAAATGTGTCTTCTACAGATGGTTCAGATTCGATGACAGAAATAGAACCGTCATTTCTAGCACCGTTCACACAACCTGTGAGTGTCACATCATCAATGTAAACCCGATCTGCATTTGCAGAGGCATTGCAACGCAGACGGAATCTGGTATTGGATACAAATGTTCCAACCAAGGTCACAGACTCATTGTATCGATTGTTGTTTGCAAAATCAGTATCTCGGTACCAATCGCTTACTGTGTAGTATGAAGCACCTCCGTTGGTAGACACTTGCAGCCAGAATCCTTCGTTGGAGTTATCCATTCCAACGGCTACGTAGCTAAATGCAATGGTCACCTCTTCAAATCCAACCAGATTCAAATTATCAGTGGTCATTACAGATGTAGAAGTATTGTCTTGCAGACGCACACAATAACTTCCACTATTGGCATAGGCAGCGTCATTGGCACTTCTTCTACAATCAGATCCACCGTCGTTCCAAATACCCCATCCGCTATCAAAGTTGTTGCTGTCGATAGTCACGGTTGAGCAACCTCCGCCGCCACACGGCGCACAAGATCCACCGCAGTCAACACCGGTTTCGTCTCCGTTTTGA
>CAZKMC010000113.1:550-7497 GCA_964553485.1 uncultured Comamonadaceae bacterium | reverse complement strand
ATTCCGTCTGAACAAGATGCACAAGGGGCACAAGAGCCACCGCAATCCACGCCGGTTTCATTGCCGTTTTGAATTCCGTCTGAACAAGATGCACAAGGGGCACAAGAGCCACCGCAATCCACGCCGGATTCATTGCCGTTTTGAATTCCGTCTGAACAAGACGCACAAGGTGCACAAGAACCACCGCAATCCACGCCGGTTTCATTGCCATTTTGAACACCATCTGAACAAGTTGGAGTTGGTCCGCCACCTACGCAAAAGGATGTTGATTCAGAAGTTGAGAAAGAACCACCAGAGGCATGATTGACACCAAATTCATCTGAAACGGAATAAGAACCATTACCATATGAACAACAAATTCCATCGCCATAAGTGTCATTGATTGTGAATGTATAACATCCATCAGGCAGACAATTTGAAACTGAAATAGTAGACCCGTCTGGTTGGCTAGCATAGGTTCCTCCACTAGCCACAACACCTCCGCCGGAGTTTGTGATCGACCAAGAAGTTTCTTCTGGATAATTGTCTAGAGTAATACTTACTGTTACGTCAGTTCCTGCACACACACAAGGGGCGCAGTTAGATCCACCACAATCCACACCGGTTTCATCACCGTTTTGAATGCCATCATTACAAGTAGGAGCGGTGGCAGTTCCACAACCACTTGAAGCAAGCAAGCTTGCCCGATAACCACCACTTTCAAACAATGCACGCATCCTGTTTTTTTGACCGGCCGTGTACAAGTTCATACATGCATCGTCTGAATAATCCATGTAATTCTGAACCATGTCTGTAGAGCTACAAGAAACATGTCCCAGAGCACAACCATAATTGGCAGCGTCTGAAGAAGGTGTGTCGGTAACAAAGTCGTCAGCACTGCAAGGACCATCTCCCCAAATGTGGCGAAGGTTCAGCCAGTGACCTACCTCGTGAGTGGCAGTCCTACCCAAGTCGAATGGGGCAGAAGCCGTTCCAATTGTGCCGAAGTACTGATAATCTATTACAACACCATCTGTGGAGGCAGAACCTCCAGGGAATTGTGCATATCCAAGAATACCACCGCTTATGTCGCATACCCAGACATTGAGATAGTCTCCTGCAGGCCAGGCGTCTTTTCCGCCCGAGCTGTTAAACTTCATTTGGTCATTCGTTCCAAATGCGGTTGTATTAGTTGAAGTACGCGTAATCCCGTTCGTTGGATTTCCGCTTGGGTCTGAGGTAGCCATACAAAATTCGATTTCAGAATCTGCTGCCTGCGACCACACATTGTCTGCATCCGCATTGGTTCTTCTAAAATCTTCGTTTAACACAGTGATTTGAGATAGGATTTGGGCATCCGAAATGTTCTCAGTACTGTTGTTGTAGAGTACATGAACCACAACAGGAATGTTGATAACGCCATTCACCGCTCTTATAGGACTAGCAAGAACATCATTTGTGTGACGTTCGATATTCTCAATTTTGATTGCTCGTTTTGGATCCTGTTGAATTTGATACTCCAGGTACTCCATAGATCCGCAATTTCTCTGTGCCCATGATGAGCTCACAAATACAACCAACATTAAGCTTGTCAGTATAGAAGTAAAAATTCTCATAAGTAATTGATTTATAGATTATTAATTGTTTAACTAAGGTCATTTTTAGGCACAAAAAGTTCAGTTGGGCTAAAAGGGCTCAATTAGAATCGAAATCATTTTTAGTTGTGCAGGATTATTACGTCGAAGAAGTCCAAGTCTTAACCGACATGCTCAATTTATAAATTCGATTTGATATATCCACACAAATAATTCACACATGAATTATCGCGTAACATGCTGTAAAACAAAAAGTAAAAGTGATTTTGGTAAGTTGTGGATTGTACACTTTGTTAACAAGCTGAACATATTTGAGAAAAACAGCCCCTAAAATTCACCGAATGGACAATTATTGAAGTCCCAAGAAGGGAAATTCTGGCAAGTGTAGAAACTAGTCCTTTGTGAAAGGACAATTTAGGGGTGAAGGTTTGTCTCCTCGCGCTAGCAGATTATAAATGAACTATTCGGAAAAAGTAAGTGCCAGATGAGGTTTTGGCTTTTAGAATGTATGATCCTTGTGCAAATTCAGCCATAGATATTGCCTGTGGATTGTTTTCAGATTGCACCGTTTGCAGATGCACCAGTTTTCCACATGAGGAGTAAAGCGACAATTCTTGAATTCCTATCCCTTGGATATTAAGTATATTCTCTGTGGGAACTGGAAATAGAACTATTCCATGGGGATTTGCCTCCGTGATGGACATGAAAATTTCCAAGGTGTCCTGTATGAGTATTTCACAACCATTGGAATCAGCAATCAGCAGAGAGAAGTAGATCTCTTCATTTGGTACACAATCATAAGTTGAAGTCTCGAAGACAAGCGGGACATCCAAGCCAGGGCCATCAAAAACCCAGTTGAAACCATATGGTGGGACTCCGCCAATTGGTGAGGCTTCTCCAGCGTGGTACATCCCACAACCATCTGGATCTATCAAGGCTTCATCTAGCCAGCTTGCTTGCAATAGATCTGGCTCTTCAATAGAGAAGAGGCTAGAATCTGTGCAACCCAGTGCATCGGTATAAAAGACTTGATAGCTTCCAGCCAGCAGCGAATTCTGATTAAAGATTGGGAGGAAAATTTCATAAGGAGGTGTGCCGCCGCTAGGAATAAATTCAACAGTGCCATTCATTTCTCCGAAACACAAAACATCTGTAGTGGCAGACTCCATTAAAAGTTGCTCGTTGAAGGTAATTTGCAGTGTATCAGTAATAAGTTCAATTCCTTCGGGAGTTGTTACATAAGCGAAATAGGTGCCAGAGGTATCCGCATAAAGAGAATCTGCAACAATGCCATTGGACCAAAGTGTATTGGTATATCCAGAGACAGTCAGCAAAATTGAGTCGCCAAAACAACTTAATTGCTGACCAGAAACATTGAGGTTTACGGATAAGGTTGTCCCTTCTACGTAGTGAACCAATTGATTTGCCGGCACATTGTAATAGCTTTCGACCAATCCACTTGGCCACTTGATGACGACAGAGTCAGCTTGTTCAAAAGAACCAAGCCCAAAGTGTTTGGTAAAGCTATTTTGGCTTAAATAATTCTCGCCGCAAGTTGAATAATCAACAAGAACATCATTAGGCAAATGAATTTCAATCCATGAGCCCACAGCGTCATTGTTACTTGCAGTGCCGAGCAGGTTGACTTGAATCCAGTTGTTGGAGCTATTTTGCCAAGTTTGATTTTTCCAGAGCGATGAAATTGATTCATCCGCATTGTGGGTGAAGAAGTCCTCCCAACCATCATGATCAAAATCTGCTTTAATGACTGAGAATGATGCGTCAATGTCATTCAATAATCCAACTTCAGATTCATAATGGATAAATGTCGCGTCACCTTCATTCAGGTAGAAGTTGTTTTGGAGGAGGGTGTTATTTGGTTCTGTAGCTTGATTGGCCACAAATAAGTCTTGCCAGGTATCGTTCTGATAGTCCAGCCAGGCAGACCCCCAGCCGTGTTCTCCAGAATTTACTCCTGCACTAGGCGCTGTGTTGGTAAATGTGCCATTGCCGTTATTCTTGAGTAGCCTATCTGGTCCTGTGTCTGTAATGAAAAGGTCCAGATCTCCATCATGATCATAATCCGCCACATTGCAACACATAGCGTCGATATAGAGGTTGGTTCCTGATTGGCTGCTCCAGTTGGTGAAAGTGCCGTCTCCGTTATTGTGATAGAGAGCATTTGGGACTTGTACCCGGTCATTGATGATATAAAGGTCTGGCCACAGGTCATTGTCGTAGTCAAAAAAGATGGACTGAAAACTTGTTGTGATACCGTTACCAACGCCTGCACTGCTTGTGACATCTTGAAAAGTGCCATCACCTAGATTGCGATAGAGGTGATTGTTGAATTGATAATCAGGGATACCTCCCGGAAAATAAAACTTACAGATATAAAGATCCAGCCAACCATCTCGATCAAAATCTACCCAGCTAGCTCCGCTGTTCCACACATTTTGCGCAGCTATACCAATTTCAATGGCCACATCTGTCATGTTCTGGATGTCACCGTCATTTCGATAAAGCTTTACAGGGTGATACTTTTGAGTAATAAGTAGATCTCGATCACCATCGTTGTCGTAATCTGCCCAAAGAACAGCCCGTTGATCAACGGCAGGGGAGTTGGTAATGTTTAAATCGAATAGCGAAAAAGTTCCGCCGTTGTTGATGAAAAATAAAGGGTCGAGGTCGTTTCTGACAACTGAAATATCGTCCCAGCCGTCCATGTTGAAATCAGCAAAACTTGCACCATTCCCATCTTCCAAAATTGGATTGTTTACAGTCTGACCCATTTGGGAAGTATACTCTTGAAATTGAGTAAATACCTTTGTTGTGCTAAGAACAATCAATAATGTTAAACACGTAATGGCTCTATACATAGGCCAATTATTGCTTAATGAAACGCATTATGTGAGAGCTCAACCGATTTCCTAATTCGAGATAATAGAGGCCCGGGCTAAGTGCATCTAGGGCAATAGAGTTTGGCCAATATGAAGTCGATATGCTTTGCGAAATTAGAAGTTGACCTTGAGAATTATAAATCTTCAATGTGGTAAAATCTCCTCCGCTGATGTAAAGTTGATCTTGAACCGGGTTGGGATAAATCTTCGTTTCGATGAAGTTTAAATTGTGAATCCCAACAAAGAAATCCAATTCTCCTTGTTGGTTTGTTGCGCATCCATTTGCATCAATCACTGAAAGCTCAAACATCAAGTCTTGCGCATTAGGAATGCAGTCATAAGATTCACCTTCAATCAAAATTGGTTCGGAAAAAGCAGGACTATTGAACGTCCACACGATGCTGTATGGTTCAATTCCTCCAGAAATAGTGACATAACCGGAATTGTATTCTGGGGAGTCACAATTAGCGTCTAGTATCTGTGAATTTTCAGCTACTAAAACAATCTGCTCAGGTTGTTCAATGATAAAAACAATTTGATTTGTACAATCAAAATCATCTTCTATCACAATTTCATAAATCCCGGCAGGCAAAGAGTCTGGTTCAAAGCCTTGCCAGTCAATTTGATAGGGTGGGATTCCACCTTCAATGACTATTGTTGCAGTTCCATCTGAATTTCCATTACACAGTGCATCAGTGGTTGTGGCTTGTAATTGAGTAGCTGGAATTACGTTGAGGAAAAGGGAATCTGA
Organism: uncultured Comamonadaceae bacterium; assembly: GCA_964553485.1. GTDB lineage: Bacteria > Bacteroidota > Bacteroidia > Flavobacteriales_D > Sanyastnellaceae > CAZKMC01. The sequence goes on along the minus strand of CAZKMC010000113.1, from coordinate 2,272 downwards.
AGTAAAAGGAAATCCTTCTAATGTAGCACACATGGCAAAGTAAACACCTGAAGTATCCGCTATTAACGTATCGCCAATAAATCCGTTGGACCAAGTGAATTCATAGTTTTCATTGAGCGTGAGTGAGAGGGAGTCTCCTAGACAAATTGAATTTGTTCCAGATATATTCAGAGAAGCATTCACGGTAGCCCCTTCTATCAGTTGAAGATGTTGGTTGGCTGAAACATCATAATAGTTTTCGACCAAACCACTGGGCCATTTAATACAAATTGAGTCTGCCAAAAATGCTTCTCCCAGACCAAAATGTTGAGTGAAACTGTCTTGACTGATATAGTTGTATCCACAGGTGGTGTATTGAGTTAATAAGTCACCATCCACATATACTTCAATCCATGTTCCAATACCATCTCTATTGCTAATTGTTCCTTGAAGGTCAATTTGGAGCCAAGAATTTGAACTATTATTTGATGTTACATTTCTCCATAATGAGCTTGCTGATTGTTCTGAGTTGTGCGTGAAATAGTCTACCCACCCATCGCGATCATAATCTGCCATTACCACAGAGTAGGTTGCATCCAAATCACCTTCTATGTTTGTTTCTTCTATAAAGTCAACGAAAACTTCACCGCTTAGACTATTGAAAAAATGATTTTGAAGTAGGGTGGTGCCTAAGTATCCGGTACTGGAAACAAAAAGATCTTTCCAGGTGTCATTTTGATAATCTATCCAAAGTGATCCCCAGCCAACATCTTGAAGATCTATGCCTCTTGCAACGGCCTCATCAGTAAAGGTCCCATCTCCGTTGTTTATCAGGAATTGATGCGGGGCAAGACTATTTGTCACATAAATATCTAAATCGCCGTCGTGGTCAAAATCACCCGCATTTCCACACATGGAATCAATGTAGATGTTTGTGCCGCTTCCGACAGAAACATCAGTGAAAGTGCCATCTCCATTATTGATGTACAGTGAATTGGCCGCTATAACTCGGTCATTGATGACGTATAAGTCGGGCCAAAGGTCGTTGTTGTAATCGAAGAAAAGTGATTGAAAGGAAGCTTTGATGCCGTCGCCTACACCTGCAAATAGGGTCATGTCTTGAAAAGTGCCATCACCTTGATTTCTATAAAGATGATTGGTGAATTCATACCCTTGGGAAAACACTGGGTTGTGGTATTTACAGATATACAGATCTAGAAATCCATCACGGTCATAATCTACCCAACTGGCGCCATAATTTCGTACACTTTGAGAAGCGATGCCTGCTTCTTCCGTCACATTGACTAAGCTTTCAAGATCTCCATCATTTCGATACAGCCTTACCGGCTGGTAATTTGGACTAATAAGAAGGTCTCGGTCTCCGTCATTGTCATAATCAGCCCACAAAATCGCCTTTTGATCTGTATTACCCCAGTTGGGTATGCCTACTTGCGTTTCTGAAAATTGCCCCTGGTTATTGATGTAGAACTTGGGTGCATTTTGATATCTGGTTACTGACAAATCGGGCCAACCATCCATATTGAAATCAGCAAAACTGCAGCCGCTTCCAAAAGTAGCACCATCAGTTGTTATGACTATGTTTTGATTAAACGTAACTTCTACAAACTGCCCATTCATTTTGAGCATAGCCAGCAGTCCTATGGTAAACCACGTCAGTTTTGGAATTATATACGTGTATGACATCCGGAGTTGAAATTCTAATTGTTAAAGAGATTTAAGATA
>CAZKMC010000113.1:0-540 GCA_964553485.1 uncultured Comamonadaceae bacterium | reverse complement strand
ATTTAAGCTTTCTTTTAAAAGATTGTCTAGACAACTTCGCTTCAGGTGGCGCTTGTTTACATGGAGTGAAGGCCAATTATTGGTGTATCCTCACTTATTCTAACTGAGGATACATAACCTCCCGTACAATTAGGAAATTCCTAAAAAAAACAGGTAAGCAGAAATGCTATCAATAGGTGTATACCGGGCCAAAGCTGCAAGGTCGAACGCGCGCTTTCAACTTGTATGTGGGAAAAGCTTTTCTAGCAACGGGAGCTTCCTGCTTGGTGTTTTTGTCTTTGACGAAAACTACAGGTTCTTTAGTGACCACAGTGCCTTTTGAGTCTCTTGGGATGTTATGATTGACATGCTGTGCCTGTCCCGCTGAACTAATCAGTATTCCAGAAAGCACTAAAGTGGCTAAGGCCATTGATTTTTTCAAGTGATTCATTTTGAAAGGTCTGATTTAAGTTAGCTCTAGCAAGATAAGGAAATCATTTATGTTTCGCTGAATAAATGTATTACATCGACGAATAAACAATAAAACTAGATAAGCACTAA
>CAZKMC010000112.1:0-8759 GCA_964553485.1 uncultured Comamonadaceae bacterium | reverse complement strand
AATCGGAAACTTACAATAAAGGAGCACTGCATCCATGGTTTTTGAGGGGCTCCTTGTGATAAATTCCTAAATTCGCTGCCATCCGTCCAACTCAATGTGACGTGTGCTGAAAAGGCATCAACATGAACTATCAACGCATTAATATTCTTTCCGGGTGGGGTGTGTGGTTAATCGCCACCATCGTATACCTCCTGACCATTGAACCTACGGCCAGTTTTTGGGATTGTGGTGAATTTATTGCCTCGGCATATAAGTTAGAAGTGGGACACCCTCCGGGAGCCCCATTTTTTATGATGCTAGCGAGGTTCTTTTCCATGTTTGCTCCTAGTGGTTATGAAGCAACAGCGGTAAACATCCTTTCTGCCCTTTGCAGTTCATTCACCATCCTCTTTTTGTACTGGAGTATCACCCACCTTGTAAAGAACGCAGCAGACCGCACAGGTGAACTTACCAAAGGAAAAATTGCCGGAATCATGATGGCGGGAACTGTAGGGGCATTTGCCTATACTTTCTCAGATTCATTTTGGTTTAGCGCGGCAGAGGGTGAAGTTTATGCAATGTCCAGTTTGTTCACTGCCGTGGTCTTTTGGGCTATTCTTAAGTGGGAGTCCGTTGCAGACCGAGGAGGAGAATGGCGGTGGATCATTCTCATTGCCTACCTAATGGGACTCTCAATTGGAGTTCACCTTTTGAACTTGCTCGCTATTCCTGCAATTGCATTTGTCTACTATTTCAAAAAATACAAAGTAACTCCAAAGGGAGTTGTTCTCACGGCTGTGATAGCTGTGGCCATCTTAGGATTCATCCAAGCGGGTGTTATTCAGGGCTTCGTGCGCACTGCCGGCCGATTTGAATTGGCCTTTGTGAATAGTATGGGAATGCCATTTAACACGGGTGTAATTGTTTACGCGGTATTGGTGATAGCGGCACTTGGCGCGTTGTTATATGTCAGTCAAATAAAAAAATGGTTTGCCCTCAATACCATTGTGTTGGGAACCATGATGCTCTTGATTGGATACTCCACTTTTGCCATGATCGTGATCAGGTCATCGGCAAATCCACCAATGGATGAGAACAATCCAGAAAACCTTTTTGCCTTGCTCTCTTATCTCAACAGAGAGCAGTATGGTGATCGTCCGCTGTTATATGGACAGTATTTCAACTCTCCAACCTTAAGAGAACAACCGTATAAAGACGGAGCAAAAACTTGGATCAAGAGTTATTCTGTTAAAGAACAAGGAAGAGGTGATTCTAGCAAAAGAATCAAATCATTCCGTGTAGAATTTGAGGCAACTAGGTACATTGAAGAAAATGCAGACAAGAAGTATTTCCTAGAGGAAGAATACATTGATTCCGGAGAAAAACGCAACAGTATTCCAAATTATGACCCTGAATACACAGGGCTTTTCCCAAGGATGTATTCTGCCCAAGCCAATCACATCAGAGAATACAAGACCTGGAGTGATTACAAGGATTGGAACCTCACACGGGTCTTCCAAAGTCCATTTGCTGAAGACATGATGGACCGCGATAGTTTTGCAATTCACCTGGAACTAGATGTGTTGGGAGAAAACAAAACTCAGACTGAATTAGATCGGGATTTGAAACGCCTGTTCGGAGCCTATAAATTGAAGCTCAATGACTATATCAAGGTCAGGACTGCCTCAGAAATTCTGGTCAAAAATCCGCAAACGGATGCTTTTGATCAAATTGCTCGATTGGATGAAGACAAGACCAGATACGCCATAGTGCAATACATGATTGACATTCTTTCTGAAAAACTCGACGTTGGACAGGAATACGTCAAAGCACTGGAGGCTCAACAAAAGGAACTTGAACAAGCATACCGCTATTTGGTGGTGCAGGCTAACCGTTCCGGAGATGAAGAAATCAGGAACAGAGCATTGCTTTACGAAAGAGAGCTAGCCAGGATAAACAAAGAGCTGATGCCAAGCGCTTCAGAAAACCTGCGCTTTTTTATGCGCTACCAAGCCAATTGGATGTACTTCCGCTACTTCATGTGGAATTTTGCGGGCAAGCAAAACGACATCCAGGGCCATGGAAGTTTTGTAGATGGCAATTGGCTCACAGGAATTGACTTCATAGACGAAGAGAGATTGGGTAATCGAGATCGATTGCCAGAATCTGCCTTGAACAACAAAGCCCTCAATTACTTTTTCTATTTGCCATTGCTTTTAGGAATAATAGGATTAGTGTTCCAGCTCTTGAAATCACCCAAAGAATTTGTGGTGGTTGGGCTGCTGTTCGTAATGACAGGAATGGCCGTTGTGGTGTATTTGAACCAATACCCCATGCAGCCAAGAGAACGCGACTATGCCTATGTGGGAAGTTTCTATGCCTTTGCTATTTGGATAGGGCTGGGAGCGTACGCCTTGTTCTATGCAGCGAGAGAAATCAAATGGAAAGATTTGGGAGTGTTAGGAGGAATGACCTTCGGTACAGGCCTATTTATTCGCCTGCTGGAAAGTATTACCGGTGGAGATCATGTATGGAGTCATAGTTTGTTGTACATGAGTGCCGTTACCTTGGTAGCATTTGCCGTTGCAGCAGTTATCAAACAATTTGGAATAAATGAAACCGTTAAAGCCGGGATCATTGGGGTAATGTGTCTCACCGTGCCGTGTATTATGGCCGCAGAAGGATGGGGAGATCATTCAAGAGCCAAAAGGGAAACAGGGGTTGATTTCGCAAAGAATTACCTCGATTCGCTTGAACCAAATGCGATCTTGTTCACTAACGGAGACAACGACACATTCCCACTTTGGTATGTGCAGGAAGTTGAAGGATACCGAACTGACGTGCGTGTGGTCAACTTGAGCCTATTGAATACAGATTGGTACATCGATCAAATGAAAAGACAGGCTTATGAATCTGCACCGGTGCCATTTAAGATGGAAGAAGAAAAATACCGCCAAGGAACTCGAGACATCGTCCTACTAGATGAGCCCCCAACTCCAGGCAGTTACATGCCGATAGGAGAAGCAATGGCCGTAGCTCTTGATGATACCAATATGAAGGATTATGGTGATGGTAAAGCCTACAATTACTTGCCAAGCTATAACTTGTCTATTCCAGTTGATTCCGCCAGGGTTGCAGGAATGTTGGATAGTACTGAGGTCAAGAAGATGGTCAGCTCAATAAACTGGACTATATCTGATGAAAAGGGTAGACCAAAAAATTACCTGTTGAAGAACCACTTCCTCGTGTTGGACTTGTTGAACAATAACAACTGGGAAAGACCGGTTTATTTCGCGGTCACTACCGGCCCGGATTCATACATGGGATTGCAAGAGCACTTCAGACTGGAAGGTCTTGCTTATAGATTGGTGCCTGTGAAATATCCAAAATCACGCAACCCGAACGTCCTAGGCGGGTTTGCCACAGAGATTATGTATGACCACGTAATGAACGATTTCCAATGGGGGAACATGGATTATATAGAAGGAGACGGAATCTACATGGATGAGAACAACAGAAGGATGACAGATAATCTTCGCCTTCAATTGTCCAACCTTTCTGAAGCCTTGATTGAGGAGAGAAAAGAAGACAAAGCTTTTGATGTTCTCAACAAGTTGATAGAAGTGACTCCAGAGAAGAATGTCCCTTATGATCGTATCATGTTACCAATCATTGAAACATATTACGAACTAGCCTCTCAGGATACTTTACGCACCATAATTGCTGGAAGTTCGAAACTTACTGCAGAGGAACAAGCACGAGCCAAAGAAGTTGCTCTTGCAATGACTGAACGTCTCTTCTCTATTTTTGAAGACGACATGCAATACTATTTGACCTTGGAGCCATATTATTACAACCAAGTGGTTAGTGATATGAGCATATTACGACAGGTAAATGAGCGCTTAGAGCAAGTAGCTACTTTCTATTTTCCAAAGGACAGCCTTGGGTCAGAACTCAAAACTCGAATTGAAAGAATGAATGAGTTGATAGACTTGAAAGAAAAAGGATTGATTGACTTAGGTCAGGTTGAATTCTAGAATCTAACCAACATAAAAGCATAAAAAAGGCCGGTTTAAACCGGCCTTTTTCTTTTTATCCTAGCATTCGGACTTCCTTATATCCACGGGGAAACTTAGCTTTTTTGCGGGTTTCTTTGTGGTACTTTTCCCAAAGAGGCCCACTAAAGTCGTAAATGTCTATGGCTTCCTGTGAATTGCGGATTTGAGATTTCTTGTTCATGACAATCGGCGCTGTAGTTCTATATACAACACCACAACAAGCCCTTTTTGGTTGCTTGTTGTACTAACTGATCTGAAATTTATTGCGTAAAGGGATCGATCGCGACAGTTCCAAACATGATGTTTCATCATAAACTCCGCGCAGTTCAACCTTCATGTTTTGAGATGAATGTATAAAACATGAATTATGGATGCCAATCATTGGATACGGAAAAAAAATTGTGAAATATCGCTAGTTTTCATTGAGTTGACGGATTACTCATTGGAATAGCTCAATCTCACGATTCGTGCAGTTTGAACTTGATTTGGAGTGCTGATCTTTAGAAAATAGATTCCCTGTGGAAGACGCGACATATCTAAGTCGCCGGCCCGAAATCCAGACGCTTCAAGCACCATTTCTCCCCGAATATCGATCAGTTGTAGCTCCACCTCCATAGAAACTTCTAGGTGCATCCAATCATGAACAGGATTTGGAGAAAACATAAATGACAATGGCTCAGGATCTGAAACTTGTGTCTGAGCTGCTGTTGCCAACCCCACGAATAAAAGCGAATAAATGAATTTCTTCATGACTCATTCTACGTGCAAAACCTAAAAAAGGTACATGTGAATGATTCGTTTTAAGTCTTTTTCGATGAATGGGTTTCCTACCTTTGCACCAAATTTTTTAGTTGAAAAAGCGAATTATCATATTGGCCTCGGGTGGGGGAAGTGATGCGGAGGCAATCCTGCATTATTTCGAAAATCACAACGCTGTAGAAGTGACTGCAGTTGCATCGAATAAGCCAGGGGCAGGTGTACTTCAACGCGCTGAAAAATTTGGTGTGGATAGCTTTGTGTTTTCAAAAGTAGAACTACAGAACGGGTCTCTTCTGGAAAGCTTGAAAAAATTGAATATTGACTTGATCGTTCTAGCGGGTTTTCTTCAACTCGTCCCAGAATCATTTGTGAAAGCTTTCCCGAATCGGATTTTAAATATTCATCCCTCTTTATTGCCTGCTTTTGGAGGCAAAGGGATGTATGGGATGAATGTCCACAAAGCCGTTAAAGAGGCAAAATCAAAAAGCTCCGGGATGTCGGTGCATGTGGTAAATGAAAAATTTGATGAGGGTGCTCTTTTGTTTCAAGCCTCAGTTGTACTGAGTCCATCTGATTCACCAGACGACATTGCGGCAAAAGTATTGAAGCTGGAACACCAGCATTATCCGTTCGTTATCGAACAATTTTTGAAAAACCAATTATGAAATTTGATCTCACTGAGTTTTTAAAAGCCAGCATGGTGCTTTTTGCTGTCATTGATGTGATTGGGTCTATTCCTATCATTTTGGATGTAAAGAAAAAGGCCGGCCACCTTAGCGTAAACAAAGCTTCGATTGTGTCCTTGGCTATCATGCTTTCTTTCTTGTTTGTGGGGGAAAAGATCATTTATTTCCTGGGTATTGATGTGAATTCTTTTGCAGTTGCTGGTTCCTTTGTACTCTTGTTCCTTGCCTTGGAAATGATACTGGGAGTTCAGATCTTCAAGCAAGATCAAAAGAACATGAAAACGGCGTCCATAGTCCCCATTGCTTTTCCCATCATTGCTGGGGCCGGAACCATGACGACTATCATTTCTTTGCGTGCAGAGTACGAACAAGTCAACATTGTACTGGCAATTATTGTCAATATGCTATTTGTCTTTTTTGTACTTAAGCTTACTGGAAGGATTGAGCGCTTTCTTGGCGACGGAGGGATTGCAGTATTGCAGAAAGTTTTCGGGATCATTCTTCTAGCCATTGCAGTGAAGCTGTTTTCTACTAACGCACCCGCATTGTTCAAGTAAAATCAAATGGCCAAATCCAAAAAATACTACGTGGTTTGGGAGGGACACAAAAAAGGTGTGTTCAATTCCTGGGAGGAATGCCAAAAGCAAATCAAAGGATATGCAGGGGCTGTCTTTAAGTCGTTTTCATCTCTGGCTCAAGCTGAGGCCGCGCTGAAAGATCCGTCGCTGGCCAAGTCAGATCCGAAACGGAAAAAACCCATGTACTACGTAGTGTGGCGTGGACTCAATCCGGGAATTTATACAGATTGGACAGAAGCAGCTAAAAATATCCGGGGTTCGTTCAAGCCCATCTACAAGACCTTTGGAAGCAAAGAACTGGCTGAAAAAGCCTATCGCGAAGGTCCCACGGCATATATGGAGGGCTCGTACAAAAAAACACGTGATCTTACCGCTGAGGAAAAACAGCGCATAGGCAAACCGATACCCTTGAGCTTGGCCGTGGATGCAGCTTGCAACGGAGATGGAATATTTGAGTACCAAGGTGTCTTGACCGACACCAAAACACATGTTTTTCATTTTGGACCTGAAACCGAAGGCACCAATAATATTGGAGAATTCCTCGCACTGGTGCATGCACTGGCCTATCTCAAAGGAATAAACAATGTTATGCCCATATATTCAGATTCGAGGATAGCAATGAAATGGGTCAAAACTGGTGTGGCCAGAACTTCTTCTAAAAACCCAAAGGTCCAGAACCTAATTATCAGGGCAGAAAAATGGGTCAAGGCGAACAAAGGATGGCCCAATGAGATTCTAAAATGGGAGACCAAAGCTTGGGGTGAAATACCCGCGGACTTTGGCCGAAAATGAAAGATTGGTTTGTGCTGTGAAACGGCCTAACCAATATAGAGTGTGAGTGGAGTAAGTGATGAAACTTACCTTTTGAGAAAAGTTGCTTTATTGAGCAAAATACTCTTCCTCGCGCTAGCAGAAAAAGGGAATTTAAGTAACGGCAGAGGCCAAAGTTATGCGTTACCTTTGCCACCGAAAAATTAGGTTATGAGAACAGATTTGTATCAAGGACACGATTATTACAACATGGATGACCTTTTGACGGACGAGCATAAACTCATCCGTGATGCAGCCCGTTCATGGGTGAAGCAGGAGGTTTCTCCAATTATTGAAGATGCAGCGATGGAAGGGAAATTTCCAAGGCACCTCATCAAAGGGTTGGGTGAAATTGGTGCATTTGGCCCCTATATTCCTGAGGAGTATGGTGGAGCTGGTCTGGATCAAATCTCTTATGGCTTGATTATGCAAGAATTGGAGCGTTGTGACTCTGGCCTGCGTTCCACAGCATCTGTGCAAAGTTCTTTGGTGATGTACCCAATTTGGAAGTATGGCAACGAAGAACAACGCAAAAAATATTTGCCCAAACTGGCTACTGGTGAGTTCATCGGTTGTTTCGGTTTGACAGAGCCAGATCATGGTTCTGACCCGGCCGGAATGACGACCAACTTCAAGGACATGGGAGACCATTACCTCTTGAACGGAGCCAAAATGTGGATTTCGAATGCTCCTTTTGCAGACATCGCGGTAGTGTGGGCCAAGGATGAGACAGGACGTATTCACGGTCTTGTGGTAGAGCGTGGAATGGAAGGGTTTACAACACCTACCATGACTGGGAAGTGGAGTTTGCGTGCTTCTGATACGGGCGAACTTATTTTCGACAATGTCAAAGTGCCCAAGGAGAACCTTCTTCCGAACAAAAGTGGATTGGGAGCTCCTCTAGGTTGCTTGGATTCTGCTCGTTACGGAATTGCTTGGGGTGCTATTGGTGCGGGGCTGGATTGCTATGACGTGGCATTGAGATATGCCAAAGAACGCATTCAGTTTGATAAGCCTATTGCCGCTTTCCAGTTGCAGCAAAAGAAATTGGCTGAGATGATCACTGAGATCACCAAGGCGCAGCTTTTGACCATGAGACTAGGTCAACTTCGGAATGAAGGCAAAGCAACATCAGCTCAGATTTCAATGGCCAAAAGAAACAATGTGGACATGGCCATTCATATCGCTCGCGAGGCCCGCCAGATACTAGGCGGAATGGGAATTGTGAATGAATACCCAATCATGCGTCACATGATGAACCTGGAATCTGTGATCACCTACGAGGGAACGCATGATATTCACTTGTTGATTACTGGATTGGACATTACAGGCGAAAACGCTTTCAAATAATTAATAGCTAGTATTTAATAGTTAATAATTAAGGGGGTGTCCGATGGGCGTCCCCCTTTTTTTTGCGCATCCTTGTGCCATATGCCCCTAAATTAACCATAGAGAGGGACGGCTTTTAGCTGGCGCAATAATTAATAGTTAGTACTTAATACTTAATAATTAAGGCTTATCCTTCCTGTCAGTTCGAGTGTTCTGCTTCGAGAATGATGTAGTTATGTGCTGCTATTTTTTGCAGAATGTAACGAGAACGGTTGATGGTTGTTCAATGTCCAATGTGGGTTTGATCTCCATGATGAAAGCTTGCGAGTTCCGGAATAATTGGGTCGCCACCTACGGGGCTTGGATTCTGTTGCGCCCTGCCCACCCCGAGCTTCCGCTCGGGGCTATGGATGGGTTGCCCGTACCGGGCTTTTTTCGGCTTGGTGCCGTTTTGTTTCATTGTTACAATTCACATCGTTCCTGTCAGTTCGAGTGTTTCGGTATCATTGGGTCGCCACCTACGGGGCTTGGATTCTGTTGCGCCCTGCCCACCCCGAGCT
>CAZKMC010000111.1:4223-8860 GCA_964553485.1 uncultured Comamonadaceae bacterium | reverse complement strand
CAAATGTTTGGCAGTACTCACGAAGAACGGCCAATGATTGCATCCCCTTTTCAAGCATGCAAATTGCGAGAATAACTCGCTGAAACCAAATCGACATGGCCAGAACATGATAGAAGGATTTGATGTTATCCAAAGTCAATTTGTCAGCAGGTTCTCTCAATTTGTCGTGGTCTGACAACATTTATATGTCAAAATTGCGCACAATCATCAATTCCGTCCACTGGCATGGTCATTGACATTTGCAAAGCGAATAAAATTTTCAAACGAATAAACATAGAATCATGAGTAAGATAATCGGAATTGACCTTGGAACCACCAACTCATGTGTGGCTGTAATGGAAGGAAACGAACCAGTTGTAATCACTAATAGTGAAGGCAAAAGGACTACCCCTTCAATGGTTGCATTTGTTGATGGCGGTGAACGTAAAGTAGGTGATCCTGCAAAACGTCAGGCCATCACTAACCCAACCAAGACCATCTCTTCCATCAAGCGATTCATGGGGCATACATTCAAAGAGATCACAATGGAATCTGCGCGTATGCCATACGAAGTTGTGAAAGGAGACAATGACACACCGCGTGTAAAAATAGATGACCGTTTATATAGTCCGCAAGAAATCTCGGCGATGATCCTTCAGAAAATGAAGAAAACCGCGGAAGATTATCTTGGAACAGAAGTGACGGAAGCAGTTATTACAGTTCCTGCATATTTCAATGACGCTCAACGTCAGGCAACAAAAGAAGCAGGTGAAATTGCAGGCTTAACTGTAAAAAGGATCATCAATGAGCCTACAGCTGCTGCTCTGGCTTATGGTCTTGACAAGAAATCCATTGATCAGAAAATCGTAGTGTTTGACCTTGGAGGAGGAACACATGACGTATCTATTCTTGAACTTGGTGATGGCGTATTTGAAGTGCTTTCTACTGATGGAGACACTCACCTTGGAGGTGATGATTTTGACCAAGTTATTATTGATTGGCTAACTGCCGAATTTAAAAGCGACAACAACCTCGATTTAACAAAAGACCCAATGGCATTGCAGCGTCTGAAAGAAGCTGCTGAGAAAGCTAAAATTGAACTTAGTAGTGCCAGTTCAACTGAAATTAACTTGCCATACATCATGCCTGTTGACGGTGTGCCTAAGCACCTTGTGCGTTCAATGAGCAAAGCAAAGTTTGAGCAATTGGCTGAATCGCTAATCAAACGCTCTATCACCCCATGTGAGAAAGCCTTGAAAGCAGCTGGTCTTTCTAAATCAGACATTGACGAAATTATCCTCGTTGGTGGATCAACAAGAATCCCAGCAGTTCAGGAAGCAGTTCAAAAATTCTTTGGAAAAGAGCCTTCTAAAGGTGTCAACCCAGATGAAGTAGTTGCTATTGGAGCAGCCATTCAAGGAGGTGTATTGACAGGAGAAGTAAAAGACGTTCTATTGTTGGATGTGACTCCGTTGTCTCTTGGAATTGAAACAATGGGAGGTGTCTTCACAAAACTGATTGATGCGAACACTACGATTCCAACTAAGAAATCAGAAGTATTTTCTACTGCTGCAGACAACCAGCCTTCAGTTGAAATCCATGTGATTCAAGGAGAGCGTTCTATGGCAAAGGACAACCGCACAATTGGTCGTTTCCACTTGGATGGTATTCCACCATCACCTAGAGGAATTCCTCAAGTTGAAGTTGTTTTTGACATCGATGCAAACGGAATCATTCACGTAAGTGCAAAAGATAAAGCGACGAACAAAGAGCAATCTATCCGAATTGAAGCTTCTTCTGGACTTACAGATGAAGAAATCCAAAAGATGAAGGCTGAGGCTGAAGCAAATGCGGAATCAGATCGCAAAGCCAAGGATGAAGTTGACACGTTGAACAAAGCCGATAGTTTGATTTTCCAAACTGAAAAGCAGTTGAAGGAATTTGGAGACAAAATACCAGCAGACAAAAAGCAACCGATTGAAGACGCACTTGTGAGCCTCAAGAAAGCTCATGAAGCTAAAGACATCGATGCTATCAATGCTGAAATGGAAAAACTAAATACGGTATTCCAGGCTGCCAGTCAGGAAATGTATCAAGGTCAACAAGAAGCGGCTAATGCTGAAGCTGAGGCTCCTGAGGGAAATACCTCAGATGAAGAAGTTACTGACGTTGATTTTGAAGAAGTCAAAGAAGAAGAAGAAAAATAATCTTCATCAAAACATAGATTTAAAAGAGCCACTTTGTGGCTCTTTTTTTGCTTTAAAAATTAGTGCCAAAATTTGTGAAAAACTCCGGTAAAAATACTTATTTTACATTTAATTCTATCGACTTAGCTTGTACATTTCATATTGTTCTAATCCAAAACAACACTATCATGCTAAAAGAATTCAAAAGTTTTATTAGTAAAGGCAATGTCCTAGACATGGCCGTAGGTATCATCTTGGCTACTTATTTCGGAGCCATCATCAAGTCACTTGTAGATCAAATCATCATGCCTCCTATTGGGCTCATGCTTGGTGGAGTTGATTTTTCCACATTGGAAATGGTCTTGCAAGAAGAGGCACTCAATCCAGAAGGTGCAGTAGAGACTGCTAAAGTTGCCATAGGTTATGGTACTTTCATCAACACGATTATCACTTTTATCATTGTTGCATTTGCCATTTTCATGGTTGTCAAATCTTACAACAACATGAAAAAGAAAGAAGAAGCTGCTCCGGCTGCTCCTCCAGCTCCTTCGAAAGAAGAAGTATTGCTTGGAGAGATCAGGGATTTACTCAAGAAATAAACAGGTCGCCCTGTTATTCATATAGACCGGTTTTTACCGGTCTTTTTTTTTGCCCTTTTTTCATGGGGAGAACTAACTTCGCCATTCATTGTTAGTGCTAAAGTGCAAAGGGAAGAAAGAAAATTTAGAAGTATCGCAAAGTGGACAATCACTGCTATCTGTGCAATAACGATTTTGTGTGGTTACCTCATTTCAAAGATTGAATTCGACTACAACTTTGAGAATTTCTTTCCACAAGACGATCCTGAAACTGAATTCTATCAAAGCTTTAGGCATCATTTTGAAACAGACAATGATTTTGTCATTGTTGGACTAGTAAATCAAGAAGGGATCTTCATGCAGCCCTTCCTAGAGCGAGTTGACTCCCTATCTGCGATTTTTGCTCAAGTGAAGCACATAGAAGAAGTGCTTTCTCCAACTCTAATGAAAGATGTCATCATTGACCCAACTGGAACGCCACGGGGCACAAAGAACCTCATCCGAGTTGATCAGCCTGAATACTATTCTGCAGATTCAGCAAAAATTTACCAGCGAGAAGAATTGATTGGAACCGCCTTTTCTGCAGATGGAAAATCTCTTGTTATTCAATTGAAGCACAAAGAATTCTTGTCCAAAAGTGCCTGCGACAGTCTCAGTTATGAATTACAAGATATCCTGACAAAATTCACCTTTGACGAGTCTCACATTGTAGGAAGAAGTATTGGCCAAACGTATTACGTGAGCATGATGCAAAGGGAAGTGGTGATGTTCATCTTTCTGTCCTTGGTCCTCATCATTCTCTTCTTATTTATTGCATTTCGGTCGGCTTGGGGCATTTGGGTGCCTCTCACGGTGGTGATGCTTTCGGTGATATGGATACTCGGTCTGATGCAGTTAACGGGTAAGGCCATAGACATTATGCTAATCATACTTCCAACTATCATCTTTGTGGTTGGAATGAGCGACGTAGTGCATGTGTTGTCCAGATATTTTGAAGAACTGAGGGCTGGTCAATCTAAACTGCAAGCATTGAAGATTTCGTTTAAAGAAATCGGGATGGCTACTTTTCTGACTTCGCTAACCACTGCAATTGGATTTCTCACCCTTGTTCCTTCTTCCATCAAACCAATCAGTGACTTTGGCCTTTATACTTCAATAGGGGTCTTTGTGGCCTTTATTTTAGCTTTCTCTCTTCTACCCTCTGTTCTTGTATTAAGCAAAACTCCCAAGATAGTTACCTATAAAGACGGCAAGGTGTTTTGGACAAAACAGATGCACCTTTTGTTCGGCTGGACCCTTCGAAACCGAAAATCAATCTTAATTGGAAGCGCTTTAGTTGGTGCGCTGGCCATTTTTGGAGCTACAAAAGTTGAGTTGAATAATTACCTGCTCGAGGATCTAAGAGAGACGGACCCATTGAAACAAGAATTCTTGTTCTTCGAAGAACATTTCGCTGGTGGAAGACCATTTGAACTGGCTTTGATGTTGGATGACACCACCAATGTCTATGACCGCTCAGTATTAATGGACATTAGTAGAATTGACAGTTTCTTGGTTCATTCTTATGAAGTGGGCAACTTGATTTCTCCAGCACAAATTATCAAGACCGCTAACCGCACGCTCAAAGGTGGCCAAGTTCGGTTTGCTGTTATTCCAGACTCCCAGCGTGAAATAAACAAACTTGTTCGAACCATTGAGCGTTCAGAGGGCAATGAATTTTTAAGCTTGTTTGTAAATGAGGAAAAACACGTTGCACGGATCAATGGAAAAGTGGCCGATGCAGGTGCAAAAGCCTTTCAATCCAAAAATGTAGCTCTTGACAAATTCCTTGCAGAATTGAGCCCTCATGGTCTGCAAGTCAAGGTCACCGGTACAGCTAACTTGATTGATTTAA
>CAZKMC010000111.1:0-4213 GCA_964553485.1 uncultured Comamonadaceae bacterium | reverse complement strand
TAAACAATGAAAGTCTTGCTAGGGACATGACTTATGGTCTTTTCTTTGCTTTTTTAGTGGTGGCATGTGTTGTTGGGATTATGTTCAAATCTTGGAAAATGACCATCGTATGCCTTATCCCAAACTTCTTTCCGCTACTTCTAATCCTTGGAATTATGGGATTCGCAGGAATTGACTTGAAAGTCTCAACTTCCATTATTTTCACCATTGCATTCGGTATAGCGGTAGATGATACTATTCACTTCATGTCAAAACTAAGGCTCCAGTTGGCCAAAGGAAGGTCGATGTTATACGCAGTAAAACGAACATTTATAAGTACAGGAAAAGCAATTGTGGTCACCTCAATCATTTTATGTGGTGGTTTCCTGACTTTGGTACTCTCTAATTTCCTGGGTACCTTTTACATCGGGCTGCTGATTTCGCTCACCCTCTTATTTGCGGTGCTGGCTGATCTTTTGCTTTTACCGGTGCTCATTATTTATTTGTTTCCAAAAGAAATCAATGTCCTAGGCACCACCGCCGCTAAAAGCCACTCGTCAAATTCAAAAAGCGAATCTGATTTGATTGCGTAATTTGCGTCATGCTTTTAACCAAAAACCAGTTAGTTCTTGAAAATGAACGTGTTCGACTAATATCCTTGGACTCTAGTCATTTTGCTGAACTCCTTCCCTTAGTCAATGAGGATAAAATTTGGAGATGGAGTGGATCTAATGCAGGCAATGAACATGAATTGCGCAATTACATTGAAATAGCTTTAGAAGAAAGACAAGCAGGCATTAGACTCCCATTCGTAATATTTGACAAAGACAAAAATACAATTTGCGGTAGTACAAGTTATGGGGCCATTAGTAACAGACATTTAAGAGTTGAAATTGGCTGGACCTGGCTTGGTGTTGAGCATCAACGCACAGGACTTAACAGAAACGCAAAATTTGTTCTGCTATCACATGCATTTGAAAATCTGAAATTCGAAAGAGTTGAATTCAAAACAGATCTTAATAATACTCCTTCAAGGAATGCATTGAAAGCAATTGGAGCCTTTGAAGAAGGCGTGTTAAGAAGCCACATAACGAATTGGCAAGGCAACAGAAGAGATACTATTTATTACAGCATACTAATTTCAGAATGGGAACGCATCAAAAATTCAATTTTTGCAAGCTGTTCTCCTTTCTCATTTACTACAACGCATGAGTAACAGAAGATCCTTCCTCAAAAAAAGTGTCCAGGCTGCCGGAGCAATCAGTCTTTTGCCAGTTGCAGGTTTTGCCGGAATTCATCCTACCCCTAAATCAAAAGTCTACAAGAAGGGATTGGTCATTAGCACATGGAATCATGGAATTCCTGCCAATAAAGAAGCCTGGAGAATCATTAATGCGGGAGGAAAAGCCATTGATGCAGCTGAATTGGGAGTCAGAATTGTAGAATCTGACCCCACCGGACAAAGTGTAGGTTTAGGTGGAATGCCAGATCGAGATGGGCATGTGACCTTGGATGCTTGTATCATGGACCACAATGGAAATGCTGGAGCTGTCTGCTTTTTACAAAACATTATGCATCCTATTTCCGTGGCTCGACAAGTCATGGACCAAACACCTCATGTGATGCTGGCTGGAGAAGGTGCAAGACAATTTGCTATCAAACAGGGTTTCAAAGAAGAAAATCTACTTACTCCAGAATCTGAAGCTGCTTGGAAAAAGTGGCTGAAGGAAAGTAAATACGATCCGATTATCAACATTGAAAACCACGATACCATTGGGTTAATAACGATGGACAAAGCTGGAAATCTTTCCGGGGCATGCACAACAAGTGGGTTGGGTTTTAAAATGCACGGTCGTGTTGGAGATAGTCCTATCATCGGAGCTGGGTTGTTTGTGGATAATGAAATTGGTGCAGCCACTGCTACTGGATTGGGTGAGGCTGTTATGAAAACCCTAGGGTCTTTTTTAATCGTAGAATTGATGAGACAAGGTGCCTCTCCCCAACAAGCTTGTGAAGAGGCAGTTAGACGCATTGCTGCCAATCAGGATGCTGATAATATGCAAATTGGCTATTTGGCAGTCAACAAAGCAGGTGAAGTAGGTGCTTACGCCATCCACCCCGGATTCAATTACGCGCTTCACAAGAACAATCAAAATGTAATGATTGATGCGCATTCAATGCGCTGAAAATTGCTTTAAACTTTTGATAATACGCGTTGGAATACTTGAATCATTTATTAGGTTTGATGTGTGAAGAATTCAATGGCCTTTTTACGTTTAATGCGCCCTCTCAATCTGATTATCATTGCATTTACAATGTATGCAATGAGATGGGGTGTAATTCACACCATAGCACAGGAATGGGATTCGTACATGCCTCTTCAACTTCATGAATGGAAGTTTGCACTGAGCACTTTGGTAATGGTGCTTTTAGCTGCAGCGGGTAATATCATCAATGATTATTTCGACATCCGCACAGACAGGATCAACAAACCGGATCGCGTCGTAGTCGGTAAATTGGTAAAACGCCGAGTGGCTATGGTGTCTCACCACATCATCAACGGTTTAGCTACACTGCTGGGAATTTATCTTGCCTGGGATTCAGGAATATGGATTTTGGCCGTCATCCCAATTTTCATGGGAACTTCATTGTGGTTTTATTCTCTTCAATTTAAAAAACAAGCCTGGATAGGAAACTTTGTGGTGGCTCTAATGATCGGTATTGTACCGATGTGGGCAGGAGTGTTTGAATTGCCACTTCTCGCCAAGGCAATGGTGATTATGGGAAAAGACGGACAGCTTTTCGCACAAACAAGCTGGTTGTGGCTACTAGGATTTTCTGGTTTTGCCTTTTGGTTAACCTTGATTCGTGAAGCTCAAAAAGACATGGAAGACCTTCGTGGAGATCAAATTTCAGGTTTCAAAACATTACCTATTCTTTGGGGCATCGGTAGAACAAAACAATACGTTTTTGGACTGCATTTGGTGTTTTTCCTTTTTATGGGATTGGTCATTGCTCAAGTCATTCCTATGTTATCCAATCAAACTTGGAAATGGATGCTTTTGGGAATGGTCACACTTACAATTGGTTTCCCATTGTTCTATGGAATGTTCAAATCACTTACAGGTGACACTTCAGAACATTTTGCTCAGGCAAGCGCTGCCACTAAATGGGCCATGGCTGGCGGTATCCTCATCGGTGCGTGCATGCCTTTCTGGTTTGTAATTGCTCAATAGTTTTTGCTTTTGATTTGCGCATAGCGCGAGGAGATTCTCTTTTTCCTACAAAAGCTTCATCTCTCCCCTACAACTGTTCTTTTTCGAAACTTTTGGCAAAGGTCTCTGTAAACCCGTGATAGCGCTCCATGCTAAATATGGTTTGCCTGTTACCAATTTAGCTTATGAAATCCTTTGTGAATTTGTTGATGCCATATTCTCTCTTAATTCGTTGCGAAAAATCAAGCCTCGATAAACCTTTAAGACTTCTCGTCCAATTGCCGACAATGTTATTCGTTGCGGGCTTTTTGTTTTCAGGAATTCAAACATCTGCTCAGATCGATCAGGTTGTAGTTGATACCCTGTTAGTGCATGATGGAAGTATTAACAACAGTCCATATAGCTCGTAATTTGTTCCGGCCGGACAAATTACCAACCGCATTTATGCAGAATTGAATAACAGTACAGAGTTTGTGTCTTCAGTGAATGCAGTAGCTGGGTGTCACCTTTTGAACATTACCACTACCACCACATTTTGGAATTCTTCTAAGGCATCAGGTGTACTAGCATCAGGTATCAATGAAGGGACACTTTCTTATTTTCCAACTATGAATTAAGATTCATTCGCAACCTTAGGCGCTTCCAATAGTGGCAATCCAGGTGGAAATGACGTGAGTCAAATTTGGAACAATCCAGCCAATGCTCTTTATGCCGCCTTCGATAAAAATGGCGGAGGAAGCTCAAATGTAACTGCAACTGACGGAGCATGGTTTTGCCCTAACGGCAGCCCTGCAGGAACTCCTTCAGGAGCAAACAACCGAGTACTTCTTTTTCAAGAAACTACTGACGGTGAGCTATCCTATCAAATCAATGTTCAAGTTTTTGATGAGGGAGATGCTGTAAATGGAAGAATGGATGGCATCATCACTGACAGAAAAGATGGTTATTTGGTGCCACTGGACGACGCGCCAGCAATGGCCGATGCGATGAAGCCGGCGCAGCCGAGACTTGCAAGTGAT
>CAZKMC010000110.1:6948-8912 GCA_964553485.1 uncultured Comamonadaceae bacterium | reverse complement strand
CAAGTCCCAATGTCATTTTGACTCTGCGCCAGGGCTCAATGGAAACATTCTCCACATAACTGTCGGTGAACTTGTGGTTGGGAACGGTGATGATCCTTCCGGGAAAAGTCTTAATGCGTGTACTGCGGATTCCAATTTCTGTAACGAACCCGTCATACCCATCTAATTGAATGCGGTCTCCTACTTTGAATGGTTTGTCCACAAAGACCGTGATTCCCCCAAAGATATTGGCCACAAAATCCTTGGCGGCCATGGCCATAGCAATGCCCCCAATTCCAACTCCGGCTAAGAGAGCCGCTACGTCATAACCCGCATTGTTGAGGGCCATGATGAATCCAATGATCCAAATCAATGAGCGCAGGCCTTTTCGAACTATAGGTAGAAACTGATTGGCGGATTCCGTGGTGTTTTCTACTGCCGGCATGAAGTACTCCACCATCAAAGCATCTACAAGGCGTGCAAGCAGCCAAGTGATGTTGATGGCTATCATCACTTTGAAAATCTTATGTGCCCACATCTGAATATTCTCTGTGAACTCCAGATGTTCATAGCCCCACCACAATCCAATGATCATCACAGCAAAAACCACCGGCTCTTCCAACATGTCCACCAAAATGTCATCCAGTTTATTGGTGGTTTTGCTGGCCATGGCTTTGAAGAACTTGCTGAAAATCCAGTAGAACAATTTTGCCGCAAGCACAGCTCCACCAACGATCAACAAGGTAATTGCCCAGTTTTCTATGGTGTTCCCCCAGATAACGTTGTTGAGAATGGAAAGCATGGCGTGGTCCTGAGTTTTTGCAAAAGTACCAATTCAAGCTGGCAGTAGGCTATAAAAAATGTCAATGTTCCTAAGTGTGATTTCTTCTGAAAAGCACCACTAAATCCCCAACATTCCACCTACGCGAAAAACGGGATTTGACCACGGCGAGCGGTGGTCCTCTATCAGATCAATTAGAATGGTGGCTCCCAAATATGCATTGGAGCCGATGCGTGCATAAAAACCACCTCCTACATACCATATAGGCACCCAACCTCTAGTCAGTTCATTCGAGAAAGGGCTCTCATAGTATTCAACATTAATACCTTGAAATTCGGTATGAACAAATAGCTGATCCAGAATGTGATAGCGGGTAAAATAATTACCACCGTACATTGAAGTTGAATATTTCACATATCCTGGCGAATTAAAGCTGAAATAATAATAATTTAATCCTACCCCTGCGATCCATTTGTCTGTGATCTTATACCCCACTTGCGGACTTATTCCAACCAATGTGTTATTTCCAAACGCCAATGAGAAGTCACCGCCAAAAACGAGGCGATCTTTGAACGCGGGCTTGGATGGTTGGTTCTGCGCATGCATTGCAATTGCAAATACCGTCAATAGGGACGTAACTATTATTCTTCTAAGCATGAAGTAAAAATAACAAAACGCAGATGCTCAATCCGCATTGCTGGGTTAAATTACCTAACAACAAATGGATAGCTCACTGGTTGTCCGGCTATTGTACCTTGTAAAAAGTACTGCCCTGTAGTCATATCCAAACCCGTAAACAATACACGTTGGTTTCCGCGATTCATATGGCCATTTACCAAATGTGCCACTATTCGACCGTCAAGAGCTACAACATCCAATCGAACTTGTGCAGCAATCTTCATTTCAAGTAGAACCGAACTAGAAGGAGTTACAGGGTTGGGATAGACATTGAGCGTCCAATTGGTATTTTTAATTCCTTCCACATCATCTACAAGTCCCAAGTAGATAAAAGTTACTTCATCGCTTCCGCTGTTGGCAATGGCCAAGGTGTCTGTCTCAAGCGCATAACTGATGTCCGCAGGATTACTTAATCCGGGGGCTGTAATTACTTCACTCACGGAAAAGTCGTTGTTGAACTTGGTAATTTGCTGCGGAGACCATGAGCTTACATAAAAGTTGCCATCGTTGTCGATGTCAATGCCAT
>CAZKMC010000110.1:0-6938 GCA_964553485.1 uncultured Comamonadaceae bacterium | reverse complement strand
AGTTCCCTAATCCGCTGTTATTTAGCACCGTAGACATGGTGTAATCGTCCAAATCAAATGCCTTGATGTCTGAATTACCATACCAATTCACAAAAACTGCTCGGTTGTTCGCCAAGTCAACGGTGAGCCCATTGGGGGTACTGGCGGTATTGGAAATAATTTCTGTGTAAAGCGGATTTGCATTGTCGGTAACATCAACTTCGTAAATTTTCGAGCCATTAAAATCGGTTACAAATAATCTATGATCACCGTCATTTCCCATACCATTCAGGAACTGAACGCCCGGTATACTGAGAGTCATCACCTCCTCGGCGCTAGCCAAATCATACCCTTTCAATTGAGTGCCTGAAATAACATAGAGCGTATTATTCAATACTTCCATACCATGACTGGCGGCGGCGTCTCCAAAAAATTCCCAGGTGTCTCCCCCATCTTCGGTCACTAATACCGAGCTGCCATTCGAAACAAAATATCTGTTATTGTCAGGGTCATACTCAGCGGCTTCAATACTGTTTTTTACTTGTCCAAAAGCAGCGGCTGGAAGCAAACAAAGAAGAAAAATGATAGAACGCATGGTTTAGATTTTGGCCGAAAGGTACAGGGCTTCTCAACTACTTGCAACATTCGAATACTTCATTCTCGCATTCTTGAGATTCTGACTCAAGGAATAGCTATCTTTGCGCTCCGAATGATTAAATTCCTGGAAAAATATTACGGTGGACTTAGGCGATTGAAAGCCAGTTACTTGCTCTTCAATCGCACGCAAGCTAAGTACCTCAAAAAGCAAGCTGCTCTTTATAAGAAGCATGGCATCCGGAAGTCTGTCTATGCCTCCGTTCAAAGTTCTGATTTTGCGCATTTACCAGATGAACGTCCCTGGCTAGATCACGAGAATGCAGCTGACCGCATGAAGGAATCGCTTTTGTGGCCAACCTTTTCCGCGCAATTGCAAGAGGCATTATTGAAGTGGTCAGAAGAAGGTTTTGTGCTGCTAAAAGCTCATTTCGCCAAAGAATTTATTGATGCCTTGAATGCGGAAATTGATCGTTTGCTTGAAGACAAGACCATCCAATTCAACTATACAGGCCGGAAGATCATGTTCGCTTTTCGTTATGGAGAAAAACTAGCCAAAGTGGCTTATGATGGAGACATCCAGCGCATTATCAACTTTCTGATGGGTGCTAAAATGGTACCTTTTCAAAGTATCAATTTCACCAAAAGTTCAGAGCAAAGAGCCCATTCAGACAGCGTGCACATGACCACCTATCCACTTGGATATATGTGTGCATCGTGGACCGCTTTGGAAGACATAGGTGCTGATCAGGGACCGCTCATTTATTATCCTGGGAGTCACAAATTGCCCTACGTATTGAACAATAGTTTTGACCATGGAGGAAGCAAGTATTTCCTTGGAAAAGAAGCTTATTTGCAATACGAAGAGCACATTCAGGAACTTATTAGAACTCACAATCTGGAACCGGTCGAGTTTCATCCTGAAGCGGGAGATGTATTCATCTGGCATGGAAATTTACTCCATGGTGCACGCACAATGAACCGTGCTGAACTCACCCGCAAGAGCATGGTTGTCCATTTCTTCAATCCAGAAGCAATTTGCTACCACGAGCTAACCCAAAGACCAGCTATTATCAAGACATCATGAGCCACACAGATCAGTTTTACGGAAAGAGATTTACTCTAGGGGTGTTGGGGGGCGGACAACTTGGGCGCATGTTGATTCAGGAAGCCATTGACTTGGATGTGGATGTGCACATTCTGGATCCTTCACCTGATGCACCATGCAGAGGCCTATGTTCAGAATTCACAGTAGGAGATTTCCGCGATAAAGACACTGTCTTGGCATTTGGTAGAGGAAAAGATCTCATCACCATTGAGATTGAAGATGTGAATGTGGAAGCCTTGGAAATTCTTCAAAAGGAGGGCGTGTCTGTTTGTCCAGATCCGAGGGTACTGAAGATCATTCAAGACAAAGGCATCCAGAAGAAGTTCTACGTGGACAATGACATCCCAACATCGCCCTACAAGCTGATCAATGGAGCGTCTGAAATTTCACCGGCAGATTTACCTATTGTTCAGAAATTGCGTGTTGGAGGTTATGATGGTAGAGGGGTTCAAGTGCTTCGCACCGAGGAAGATTTATCGCGGGCTTTCAATGAGCCCTCTGTGCTTGAAGAGCTTGTTTCTATCCAGAAGGAACTCGCCGTGATTGTTGCAAGAAACGCAAACGGTGAAACAAAAGCTTTTCCGGTGGTAGAGTTGGTGTTCAACCAAGAGGCAAACTTGGTGGAGTATTTATTTTCACCTGCCTCAATAGACGAACTCACTGCTCACAAGGCAGAATCATTGGCGCTCTCGGTGGCTCAAGCATTAGACTTAGAAGGAATTTTAGCGGTAGAAATGTTCCTTAATACAGACGGAAAGCTCTTGGTAAATGAAAGCGCACCACGCACCCACAACAGTGGACATCATACTATCGAGGGGAATTACACATCTCAGTTTGCTCAGCATTTGAGAGCCATCTTGAACCTGCCGCTTGGTGATACCCGCTGTATCCAACCTGCAGCAATGATCAATTTGCTGGGGGCCAAAGGGTTTGTTGGACCAGTAGTTTATGAAGGACTGAATGATGTTCTGGCTTTGGATGATACTTATCCGCACCTATATGGGAAGACTTCTACGAAGCCATTCCGAAAGATGGGACATATCACCATCTTGGGTCAGGATTTGAATAGCTTGAAGCGCAAGGCTCAAACGGTGGCTTCAATGGTTCGGGTCATTTCAAAATGAGTTTTCCACAAGTAATCAAATTCGGCTTATTTCCGCTTTTGCCTAACTACCTTTGCAGGGTAAGATTATCCTATGCAACAGTATCATGATTTATTGAAGCACATTCTCAAGAATGGGGCTAAAAAAGAAGACCGCACCGGAACAGGCACGCTGAGTTGTTTTGGCTATCAAATGCGCTTTGACCTGAGCGAAGGTTTTCCGGTGTTAACTACCAAGAAGCTTCATTTAAAATCCATCATCCATGAATTGCTTTGGTTCCTGAAAGGCGATACCAACATCGCCTACCTCAAGGAAAACAATGTGCGCATTTGGGATGAATGGGCAGACGAAAATGGTGATTTAGGCCCCGTCTATGGCTATCAATGGCGCTCATGGCCCAACCCTGACGGGACACACACAGATCAGATCAAGAAATTGATCCATAGTTTAAAGCATAATCCAGATTCCAGAAGACACATCGTTTCTGCATGGAATCCCAGCTTTATTGATGACATGGCCTTGCCGCCTTGTCATTGTCTGTTTCAGTTTTATGTGGCAGATGGAAAATTAAGCTGCCAATTGTATCAGAGGAGTGCAGATACATTTCTAGGTGTTCCTTTCAACATCGCCTCTTATGCGCTTTTGACTATGATGCTGGCTCAGGTTTGCGGATACGAAGCAGGTGATTTTGTCCACACTTTAGGGGATGTGCATTTGTATAGTAACCACCTTGAACAAACAGAACTTCAATTAACGAGAGAACTTCGTGCCCTGCCTCAAATGAAAATCAATCCTGAGGTCAAAGGTCTATTTGATTTCAAATTTGAAGATTTTGAACTTGTGAATTATGATCCGCATCCTCACATCAAAGCCGCAGTGGCTGTATAACTCAGACCATGATAGTATCCATGATAGCCGCAGTGGCAGAGAATAATGCTATTGGAAAGGACAATGACCTTATTTGGAATCTACCTGTGGACATGAAGTTTTTCAAGGACACTACAAAAGGGCATTATGTCTTGATGGGCCGGAAAAATTTCGAGTCCATTCCGCACAAGTACCGGCCTCTTCCAGGAAGACCAAATGTGATCATTACAAGGCAAAAAGGATATGCAGCACCTGAGGCACAAGTGGTAAATAGCATCAAGGAAGGGTTGAAGATTGCTGAAGCTGCTGGAGAAACCGAAGCCTTTATCATAGGTGGTGGTCAGATTTATGCACTTGCATTGAAAGAAGGACTGGTTGACAAGATGTACATCACGCACGTGCATGCGAAGTTTGACGCAGATGCTTTTTTCCCTGAATTTGCACGAGACAATTGGGACGGTAAGCAAATTATGTTGCACCCAATAGATGAGCGTCACCCATATGCATTTACGATAATGGAGTATCTTCGAAAGTAAGAAACTACCCATGCGAATCTCACTGAGTCTTGTTTGCATTGCCCTGTTTTGTTTTTCTTGCAAGAAAGAATCCAATACTTATTCAACAACAAGCGCAAGAGATCACGCAATAGCTGAACTTAATTTTGAGGATGTGATCAAAGTTGTGGCCGCGGTTTCAAAAGAAACAGAAGGTATTCGGGCTGACTTTTTTGATTGCATTGAAACGCTCACTGTCGACACTCTTTCAAATCCCAGAACCATTACTGTGAATTTTGGACAAACAACTTGCACGGATGACAACGGGGTCCGAAGGCAAGGGAGTGTTTCCATCTCTTATACAGACAGATATTTGCAAGAGGGGGCTATAATGAATGTGGTACTCGATGGTTACAAAATTGACGAGTTTTCAGTGATTGGAAATTTAAATATTGTGAACCTAGGAATAAACCAAAATGAGAAGATGGCCTTCACTGTGCAGGTGAACAATGGTAAAGTAAAAGCCCCACTCAATGATTACGAAATCCACTGGTCTTCAACACAATACAGAGAGTGGATAGAAGGAAGTGGCTCACCTTGGTTGATAGACGACGAGTATGCCATAACCGGGACCTCAGAAGGGACCAACAGGGAGGGAGAAGTGTTTGTCGCTAATATTCGCTCAGCCTTACGATCAACTTATGTTTGTCCCTGGATTGTAAAAGGCACAACTACCATAAGTGAAGAAGGACCTGAGCGGGAGATAAATTATGGCAGTGGTGCATGTGATGGGCAAATTTCTGTAACTGCAAATGGACAAGTTTCCGAAATCAATATCTAGTTGCTGAATTGACTTGGATAGAAACAATACCAGAGGGCATAAATCACATCACAGACCCGCAGGCCTATGATCACATGGTGTTTCTTATTGCATTGGTTGCTAGTTATGATTTCAACGACTGGAAAAAGATTCTTTGGCTTGCCACGGCATTTACAATTGGGCATACAATTACCTTGGTTTTGTGCGCTTTAGAACTGGTGTACCCTGATTATTCAGTCATAGAATTTATCATCCCTTTCACCATTCTTTTTACAGCTCTTTTAAACTTGAGAAGTGTGGGTAGAAGACCCTGTCGATCTATGGGGATCAAGTATATGTTGACCGTTTTGTTTGGGCTGATACACGGCATGGGTTTTTCTGGCTATTTCCGCATGTTAGTTGGGAAATCTGAGTCAATCATTAGTCCATTGGTAGGTTTTAATATTGGAGTCGAGATTGGTCAACTTATGTTCTTGCTCGCCTATTTGATCATCACGTCCTTGATAGTTGGGTTTTTCAAAGTGAAAGACAAATCAAGAATCGTCTTCACCATGGGGCTGTGCGTAGGCATCTCTTTAATTTTAATCATAGATACTTGGCCGTTTTGATGCATTCTGCATAGAGGGTTGTATTTTTGCACTCTATGCAGTGGGTTAAACGTATTTTCATTCTGCCAATTCGATTTTATCAAGCGGCCATTTCACCGTTGCTGGGTTCGAATTGCAGACATGAACCTACCTGCTCGCAATACGCCTTAGAGGCCATTCAAGTGTGGGGCCCGTTCAAAGGGATTTGGCTTGGAATAAAAAGAATAAGTAAGTGTCATCCATGGGGAACAACGGGCTATGATCCGGTACCTCCAAAAACAAAAATTATACATCATGAAAATTAGATTCGCATTTCTGTTTGCAGCTATGTTGGTTTTGTCTGCATGTCATAATCATGAGGACAGCGCTATCATGAAGGAAGCCAAAACTGTGCATGAAAGCATGATTAAGCTCCAATCACAACTTGAAGGAGCAATAGGAGCCAAGACAGCTCAGATTGAACAAAAGCTCAATGCGAAATTAGTTGAGGGAGATAGCCTTGCCGCAGAACAATTGCAAAATTTGAATGAACAGCTCGATAGATGGCATACTTCTTTGCACCAATGGGAGGAAGACATGGTTGAGATTCCAGGTCATGCCCATACACATGCAGAAGGTGAAGAACATGACCATGGTTCACATGCTGCTACCTTAGAGGGACTTTCAGATGAAGACATTCTAGCAATTCAAAAGGAATTGTCTACAAAACTAGACAGCATTAAGGCAGGTTTGGATCAAATAGAAATCGGAGATTAGGATGAGAATTCGCCCAAGAAGAAACAGACAGTCTGAGCCAATCAGAAGTATGATTCGTGAAACTCACCTTTCACCAGAAAATTTGATCTATCCGCTATTCGTCCTTGAACAAGTAACTGGTCAAGAGGCTATTAACTCTATGCCAGGACAAAGCAGATTGGGATTGAATCCGCTTCTCAAAGAAATTGAATCTTGTATTGCACTTGGAATTCACTCGTTTGTTTTGTTTCCTGCTGTAGATGACCACCATAAAAATGCCACAGCCACGTACAGTTATGCAGATGATAATTTCTACTTAGAAGTGATTCGTCAGGTGAAAGTGAAGTTTCCAGATGTCGTGTTGATGAGTGATGTAGCCTTAGATCCATATAGTTCTGACGGACATGATGGGTTAGTTCGAGATGGTAAAATCCTCAATGATGAGACTTTGCCAATTCTGAATAGAATATCTGTAGCGCAGGCACAAGCGGGGATAGATATTATTGGTCCCTCTGACATGATGGACGGAAGAATCGGAAGTATCAGAGATGCGTTAGATGGAGCTGGATATCAGGATACTTCCATCATGTCCTATTCCGCCAAGTATGCCAGCGCCTATTATGGGCCATTTCGTGATGCACTGGATTCAGC
>CAZKMC010000109.1:8576-8916 GCA_964553485.1 uncultured Comamonadaceae bacterium | reverse complement strand
TCATTTCCTAGGTTTTTAGCAGAAGACCATGTCTCAGACTTCATATCAAACTGAACATACCAGATATCTTTTCCACCATAACCACCTGGCATATCAGATGCAAACAACAAGAATTGATCATCTGCAGTCAAACACGGATGTCCAACTTGAGATGAATCATTTGTTTCACGGTCAATAAGGTTCATGGGTTCTGCGGGACCAAACTTGTTTCCTGCTCTCTTTGAATAGTAGATATCGCAAGCAAAGTTTGATTTCTTGTCGTAGACACAACGAGTGAAATACATAGTGGACTTCTTCTTGTCGAAAGTAGCCGACCCTTCATTGCTGATCGTATTGATGG
>CAZKMC010000109.1:5402-8566 GCA_964553485.1 uncultured Comamonadaceae bacterium | reverse complement strand
TCAAAGGAACTGGAGTTGACCACTTTCCTTTTTTGTCTTTTTCTGCCATGAACAAATCCATGAAGCTTTCTCCAGTGATTGGATCTTCTCCGGAACCTACAGAGCTCTGGCGAGAAGAAGAGAAAATAATCTCATCATCGTTTTTAGAACTGAATACCGGGGAGTAATCAAAGAAAGGAGAGTTTAGCAAAACAACTTGTTCTACAATGTATCTTGTAGGAGGCTCAACAATAGCTAGGGCAGCTTCTTTGCATTCAGCGATGCGACCATTTGCTTTGCTTTTGTCTCCACCTTTTTCAACGTAGTTATTGTATTCAGCAATTGCTTCGTCAAATTTTTCCTGCTCACGAAGCACTTCAGCATACCTGTAGTATACATCTACATCTTCTTCATAGTACCTTGCTGTGATGGCTTTTTCGTACCACTCTTCTGCTCCGGCGTTGTCTAGCATCAATCGGTGACATTCACCTATTCGAAAAAGGACTCTTCCTTTTTCATCTATTCCTTTGATTTTGGAATAAGCCGCTTTATAGGATTTAGAGGCTTCGTAATATCCTTTGCGATCAAAAGCGGTGTCAGCATCTTCAGTATACTTAGATTGAGCTGACGCGCCTGTGCTGATCAAAGCCAGGAATACGGTTAATACAATTAGTTGCGCAGATTTCATGAGGTTGGTCTTTTCCATCAATTCTTTTTACAGAAGGCGAAAATAAGTAAATAATTGAGAGATTAACAAATACAGAAACCGCTACGAATAGCGAGTTTCAGATATTCAACTGTTTTCTCCCTTCGGTTATTCAATGTTATTAAGCCCTTCAGTTGATATTCTTGTTGTTAGCATAACTACAACAGCGGCAAAAGATACACTTCTTGAGAGACAAAAAATAAAAAAGCCGACTCAAAGGCCGGCTTTATTTTAATCCAAAGATACTTTTTAGCGTGTGAAAAGTATTTCTCTCAATTTTGGCATTGGCCAAATCTCGTCATCCACTAGGACTTCAAGTTGATCTGAATGGTGTCTAACTTCATTCATTATTGGGAAAACTATCTTAGCATAATCTTTAGCAACTTTTTCAATATCAGTCACAGCGTCAATTTTTTTCCGTGAAGCTTTGAGTTTGTCGATGCCATTTTTTACTCCGTTTACATGTTCAGAAATTGTGAGGATCAAAGAAACCTGAGTTTCGCTTGCCTTCTTTGCATCAGCTGTAGAAAGAATACTTTTCAGTCCAACAACATTCTCAATCAACCTGTTTTGATAGTTGATGGCCGCCGGGATGATATGATTCTGAGCCAGATCTTGAGTTACACGTGCTTCGATTTGCCTGCGCATGATGTAGTTCTCTAGCTCTACTTCCATCCGCGCCTGGATCTCTGCTGCATTCAAGATGTTTTGATCAATGAAAAGCTTTTGAACTTTCTTGTCTTTCCATACACCTAAAGCTTCAGGAGTGTCCCTAAGATTTGAAAGGCCGCGTTTCTTGGCTTCCTTCACCCATTCTTCACCATATCCATTTCCTTCAAAACGGATCTTCTTTGATTCTTTGATCAACTTCTGAAGCTCTTTCAAAATAGCTTCGTCCTTTTTATCTCCGTTCTCAATGTTTTTGTCTACCGAAACTTTGAATTCTTTTAACTGTGCAGCCATAATTGTGTTAATGGCAGTCATAGCATGTGCACAGTTTGCGGAGCTACCAACAGCACGGAATTCGAATTTGTTTCCTGTAAAAGCAAACGGCGATGTTCTATTACGATCTGTGTTGTCAAGCATTACTTCTGGAATTCTTCCGATTTCCAACTTCAGTGCAGTCTTGTCATCTGGTGTCAATTTTCCTGCTTTGATGTTCTTTTCTAAGTCATCCAAGAGTTTCGACAATTGGCTTCCTATGAACGCAGAAATGATTGCGGGTGGCGCTTCGTTTGCACCTAATCGGTGGTCATTTCCTGCTCCAGCAATACTTGCACGCAATACATCACTATGCTTAGCAATACCTGCAATTGTGTTCACAAAGAAGGTAAGGAAACGCAAGTTTGATTTTGGATTCTTTCCAGGGCTCAACAAGTTCACTCCTGTGTTCGTCGCCAAAGACCAGTTATTGTGCTTTCCAGATCCATTCAACCCTTCGAATGGCTTCTCATGAAGCAACACACGGAAATCATGCTTCTTGGCTACTTTGTCAAGCAGATCCATCAACAACAAGTTGTGGTCGTTGGCAAGGTTGGCCTCCTCATAAACCGGGGCACATTCGAACTGGTTAGGCGCTACCTCGTTGTGACGTGTCTTAACTGGTATTCCTAGTTTATGCGCCTCTTTCTCAAAGTCCTTCATAAAAGACATCACGCGCTCCGGTATACTTCCGAAATAGTGGTCATCCAATTGCTGACCCTTAGCTGGAGTATGACCAAACAATGCTCTTCCAGTCAATGCGATATCGGGACGTGCATTGTAAAGTGCTCTATCTACAAGGAAATATTCCTGCTCCCAGCCCAAGGAAGCATTTACTTTAGTTACGTTCTTGTCAAAGTACTGACATACAGCCGTAGCTGCATCATCCACTGCACTCATTGCTTTTAGCAGCGGCATTTTGTAATCCAATGCAAAACCTGTGTAGCTAATGAAGATGGTTGGAATACACAACGTGTTTCCAATTACGAAGGCTGGAGATGTTGGATCCCAAAGCGTATAACCTCTTGCTTCAAAAGTGTTGCGAATTCCTCCACTAGGGAAAGAAGAAGCATCTGGCTCTTGCTGAACCAAAAGTGAACCGTCAAATTTCTCAATGGCTCTTCCGTCTCCAATAGGTGTAATAAAGCCATCGTGCTTTTCAGCTGTAGCACCTGTCAAAGGTTGGAACCAGTGTGTATAATGTGTTGCACCTCTGCTCATTGACCACTCTTTCATAGCAGAAGCTACCTGATCTGCAATTTTGCGATCAATACGAGTTCCGTGATCTACGGCGGCCATTACCTGGTCGTAAGCTTCATCCGTGAGATACTCTCTCATCGTATTTTGGCTGAATGCATTCTCTCCGTAGTAATCAGAAATTTTGGTCACGGGATTAGGATCGATCACCGGCTTGCGGTGAAATACGTCCTCTAGGGCTTTGATGCGAAATGTTGGCATTGGAGTGTTTTTATTATTTGCCGACAAAAGTAAATCAAAC
>CAZKMC010000109.1:2341-5392 GCA_964553485.1 uncultured Comamonadaceae bacterium | reverse complement strand
AATTTTTTTATCTTTTTTCATGAACACCCCCCAATTTTTATGTTCAAAACTAAAATATTGATCTATTTAACCAAATGACCCCTATTTTTTCAGGGGTATAATTTTGTTTTCATATTTTTTTGTGCATCGGTGGAATTGATCTTTGCCATTCAACTGGAGTCATTTTATGCTGCCTTAGACCATTCCTCGGCCGAGAGGCCAAAAGAGAAAAATGAAATATGGGGACATAAAAAAAGCATACCGAGGCATGCTTTTTCTTGAGTTCAAATTCGATTTACATCTTTACAAAACGCTGATACAGGTTGAGGTCTGCGCGTTTGACTCGAAGGGTATAAAGTCCGTTGGACAAGCCCACGAGAGGCACCACGGTTCTGCCATGTTGCACCTGATTGGCCACTCCATTTGCCACCACCTTGCCTTCCATATTGAGGACTTCGAATGGCACAGGGCCTTGCAAATTCTCCACTTGGATGGATATCTGTTCCGTAGCGGGATTTGGATATAAAGTGATGGCCGGACGCGCTGTTTGCGGCTCCTCCACACTTACGAGGTCCGTGTCAAATGAGAAATAATGCACAATTTCCTTTCCGAAATCAGCTTCAAACTGGACAAAACTTGCTCCCCCAACTCGCTTCAGTCTGCACGTTCCATTGCCGTCACTGTTGGCAAAAAAGCTCAGTCCATCCTCACCAGTATCCATCAAATGAAAGCGGTAGCAGCCGGCATTCAACTGAATAGTGTCTCTGTAAGTGGTATTGGCCTCCGGGTAGTCATTGCGCTCCCAAACCACATTTCCATTCAAATCCGAAATGCTCACACTGCTCTCCCAATACGCATTGTTGGTCTTCAGCCAAATGATCATGCGGTTGTCATCTTCATCCGTATAGGTGTACACAGGAGGTCTGTAGAAATGAGACTGTGCGGTGTTATTCGTTGGATTTTCGTCTGTTTGCCCGTTGGGCGAGGAGAGATTCACCTGGAAAAGTTGTAGTGTTTCTGTTTCTCCGCTCCATAACTCGGGGTTCTCAGCAACCAAGGTCACATCTTCCGTCTCCAAAAAATCCAACTCTCCAGTCCATGTGAAGGTCTCGGTTTGACCGTCGAATCCAAATTCAATTTGCAGACTCGACAATGTCTCGGAGCCGCTGTTCTTTATGCGCACCATAGGCTCATTGCACATGGGGTTCATGCGACTTTTCACTTTCCAATCAGAAGGGGCTAGAATATCATCCACTTCAGCATCCAAGACGTGATTAGGACTGCCGTAAGTGATGAGTTGTCCCTCAAAACGGTAATTCCCGTTTGGGTCATAGGTAATGTCGTAGTCCACGGAAAAGGTGTTGCCGGTAATGAGCGGTGTCAACTCGAAGTCTTGAGTGGTTACAGGCATTCCGGGACACCATCCTGCTCTCGCGTAGATCCATGTGCCCCCTTGTGGAAAGAGTGGATTGTCTGAGCAATCCTGCATGATCTCCCAACTCCATTGTGTGGTCCCGTTTACTTTAACTGAGTGTGTGTTGTAGCAAAATTCTCCACAGTTGTTTCCAGTTCCAAATCCATGACCACTGGCGCGTGTTTTCAATCGGAACATCTCCTCCCCTTCTTCTACAATGAATTCTTGTTCGGTGACATTGTCGTCGAAACTATTCAAGTTGTAGGTCCCTTTCCAGAAGGCCTCTACACGTTTCACGTCTCTTGGAGGAGTTCCTTCGATAAACATGAACTTCATATCTAGGAGCTCTTGCCAGTTTCCTGCCTCCAGCTCAACTGAATCTCTGAGAAGTGGTGCATAATCAGTCACATCAAATACCCATGTCCAACCATCTTCTAAATCAAGGTTGATTCCGTACGGGGTAATGTACCTGCCAATTTCATAACGGTCTATCACTTCAAAATCCGGAGAGAAATACTCAAGCAAACCATTGTTAAGCATGGTCACTTCTTGTTCTACCAAAGTTGAATCAATGGCCACCCCGTTTTGATCATATACATAGGTATAACCTGTTGGCCACACGTAATCCATGCTTAACACTTCCACGCCATTTCCTGCAACGCCGTATTCCGCAAGAGAAATTGGCGCTACAGGCACCTGAACAGAGTATGTGGTAGAGGTGGAAGTGGTTTCATATTCTCCTTGGTGGAATTGGACCACAGGCCTCAAGTTCACTGAGTTTTCCGGCTCCATAAAAATGGAAGTTGATGAATGTGCAACACGGTTAGGTGAACCTTGAGCCGTTCCATGCGCTGCATTGGGACTGCTGTCCATTACTGCAGAACCATTGGCTCCTTCAAAGCGGTATTCAGCTAGGAGGTTTGCATAGTCAGGGTGGTCATCAGTGATCTGGAAGTACATCCAATCTTGAATGGTAGCTGCGTCCAGAGCTTTGTTCCAGAGACGGAACTCATCAATTTTACCGTTGTAGAAGTTGCTCCAACCAGCAGCGGCACCAATAGAAAAGTTAACGATTCCTGCAAGGGAGTTGTCCAGTTCTGTTCCCAAATGCCATAACTCACCATTGAGGTAGATGTGCATTTCTGCTGTTACGGTGTTCTTAGTGAAAGCCCAGTGGTTCCATTTTCCTTCAAAATCTGATTCGTTAGCTGCTTTGTCGATGCGGTCATAACCACCGTCCCAACCGGCATCCCAGTATACCCGACCGTTACTCCAAGGAAGGTGCGAGTTAAGCACTCTGTTATTTGAAGCATTCACTCCTTCGAAGCTTGTCCCGCTTTGCGGCTGAATATCTGGATCTCCGTTCACCCACAAAGACACGGTTACTTCTGTATCCATATTCTCAAATACCGATGCTGGCACTTTGACTTCATCGCTCAAAGAGAACTCCATATACTTTCCGAAGTCTACATTTTTTGCGCGGTTGAGAACGGGTAAATCCGTTGTGGTCGAGACAATCTGCACATCTCCATCTGCTGCCGGATGTTCTATAGCCCAATCAAACAAGAGGTGGCTTGTTCCGTCCCAGACGATATCTGCGGAAAGATCAAGATCATTCACCCCATCCATAAAATCAGATGTGGAATAAGAATAAACTG
>CAZKMC010000109.1:0-2331 GCA_964553485.1 uncultured Comamonadaceae bacterium | reverse complement strand
AGCGAACAGTCAGCCATCCTGTTTCTTGATTTGCAATATCCATAAGGTCAAGAGAAATTCGTTGGTAGTTACCGGCGGTCATTCCCATTGCTGCCAGCTCATCAGCTGAGTAGATGAATTGTGTTCTTGCTCCATCGCTCAAGGATGAAAATACCTGAGGGGAGTTGACAGGGTCAGTTACTTCTTGTGTAAATGTATTCTGAGAAATAACGTTGGTCACCTCGTTGAGAGTGAGCATATACTCAACTGCATTAAACAACGGACCACTTACGTAATCAAGATTTTCGAAATCCACATTGTCGGCCAAAAACTGTGGGTGGGTCAAGGCATTGGAATCCAACACACCTGTATGATCAAAGAGGTAGTTGTAGGTGAGGTAATCCCACTCTCCACATGGAAATCCTAGTCCCCCAGCCGTACCATCATCAAAACATTTGAGGGTGTAGTACATGAGTATTTTTCTGTATTCGGTATCTCCGTTTGGAAATTCAAACCACCTTCTTCCCGGACTATCGTAATTAGCATCAGGATTGTTTTGATCTTCGAAAGTGAACGTTTGGACCACAAGGGTGTCACCTGGGTCTGCAATAGCAATTTGACAAAAACTAAAAAGGAGAACGACAGAGAATAACTTCTTCGGCATAATAGTAGTTAAGGAATGGGCGATTAAGGTACAAATAAAGCGAAATAACTGCCATTTAATAATCCGATAAAGCTTGAAAAGTCAGCACCAAAAAAGAGTGTTTTGTCGATATACAAAAATCTTAACTTTGTGGCCCAATAAAAAAAGCGATGAATATCTGTTTTATCATGTATCCGTGGGAACGGATCGTACCTGAAAAGGATTCTACTTTGACTTTGATCCACGAATGCGTGGACCGTGGACATCGAGTTGCAATTACCACAGGATCGAACTTGACCATACGAGATAGTACGGCCATGGCCTTCTGCAAAGTCTTTACGAAGGACATGAAAGTGTCAAAGAGTATTCTGAGCTTTTACAAGAATGCCAAAACCAAGGAAGAAATGCTTCCTCTAGCTGGGTTTGACGTAATTTTTATGCGTTCGAATCCGCCCTTGGACAGCATTGTGCTGAATTTCTTGGACTCTGTAAAGGATGATGTATTTATCATCAACGAAGTTGAAGGATTAAGAGAAGCCAACAACAAGCTCTACACAGCTGCATTTTTTGATCCGAACAATGAAATTATTCCAGCTACCCATGTTTCAAAAAACAAGGAGTATTTGGAGCGTGTGATCAAAGAATCTACCCAGCAAAAAATGATTATGAAACCCTTGAACGGGTATGGCGGAAGTGGTGTGATCTTGATTGAAACGAAGGCTACGCAAAACATCAGCTCGCTACTTGACTTTTACATCAGCGGCAAAGACGGAGATTCCAATTATGTCATCCTGCAAGATTATGTGGAAGGCGCGGAAGACGGAGATGTCCGTGTACTTATGCTTAACGGAGAGCCTATTGGAGCAATGCGACGTAGGCCAGCAGCAGGCGAAGCCAGATCAAACGTATCTGCCGGGGGAACAGTTGAAAAATACACCTTGAACAAGCAGGATAAAGCGCTTTGCAAAATGGTTGGCCAGCGATTGGTCAATGATGGATTGTATTTTGTTGGACTCGATTTAATTGGAGGAAAACTCATTGAAGTCAATGTATTGAGTCCAGGTGGAATCACCAACATCAACAAACTTTTCAAAGTAAAACTTCAGAAAAAAGTGATTGATTTTGCTGAGCAAATGATTCAGCAAAAACACCGCGCTAACGACCGTAGAATTCAGTTGCGCAATACGGTGGCAAATGCTTAATCTTTCCATTCCTGAGATTCTCAAGCGAATTGAACGTGGAGTTCCTTTCGAAGCGCAAGCGAGAGATAAAAGTTTTAAAATAAAGGTATCCTCTTGGGTACCTTATGTATGCACCGCCATCCACGACGGAAGCAAGTTCAGAGATGAACTCAAAATCAAAACATTACTCACAGATTATGAGCGATGGCATGAAGAAGATCCTTTCACAGGTGATTTTATTTCTTCAATGCCCATTATATTAGTGGGACAGGACTCGAGGTATGAATACGACTTGAATCGTAAGCCCGAAGAAGCCGTCTTTGACGAAGCTTGGGGTAAAAAAGTATGGCGGAAGTCGCTGACAAAGGAAGAACGTGATCGGAGTCTGAAAAAGCACAGTAACTATTATAAGGTTTCCGTAGCTCTTGTTCAAAAAATTGAGGCCATGTTTGGTGCATGCGTGGTATACGACATGCATTCATACAACTACCGTAGATGGAATCGGGAAGTGCCGGTCTTCAATATCGG
>CAZKMC010000108.1:4888-9052 GCA_964553485.1 uncultured Comamonadaceae bacterium | reverse complement strand
CATACACAGTAGAATTTGTAGTGATATTGTAGCGTTGACACTTCAATTAACACTTAAAATTCTGCGATATGAAAACGTATAAATCAAAGATGCTTTTAATGATAGCCGGTTTGTTTGCTATCATATTCACATCATGCACAGAGCCTGAAGATCTAGAGCTCACCAAGCTTCAACATAAACAAGAAAAGCTTGTTCAAAAAATCATGGAAAGGAAT
Source organism: uncultured Comamonadaceae bacterium (assembly GCA_964553485.1). GTDB lineage: Bacteria > Bacteroidota > Bacteroidia > Flavobacteriales_D > Sanyastnellaceae > CAZKMC01. The sequence goes on along the minus strand of CAZKMC010000108.1, from coordinate 8,837 downwards.
ACCCAAATCAATGACTTGAACAATTATCTATCAGGTTTGGAAGCCGAGTTGGATGAGCTACTGTCTGATTATCAACTATCAGGTAATGACGCCGAAAGTGGTGATGGAATTGACAGAATTTTAGTCTTGCGTAAAATGATTTCTGAATACCAGTCAGATTTGGATAAACTTTCCAATGAAGTGAGAATTAAGTCGTCAAATCTTGCCACAATGGAGTATGAGCTAGAGTCGATGGGAACAGAGCTTGGGCAAAGAGAAGTGGAAATTCAAGAGCTAGTTTCGGAATTATTTGATTTGACAACGGAACTCACATTCACTCAAGAAGCCGCAGACTTGGCAATTTTGGAAGTGGAACTGTACAAAGAAAAATCGAACAAAGTGTATGTAGCCACCGGTACATTCAAAGAGCTTGAAGCGGCTGGAATTGCCACAAAAAAAGGTGGCATATTCGGGCTTGGCGGACAAAAAATGATTGATCCTAGTTTTGATACATCCCTATTTGAACAAACCGATAAGCGGTCTCTAAAAACCATCCCAATTTCGAACTCCAAAATTGAGGTCTTGAGCATTCATCCACCGGAAAGCTACACCGTGAAAATGGATGAAAGCAAATCTGAATTGGTAATTGAAGACGCTGAAGCCTTCTGGAGCGCATCCAAATACCTAGCAATAGCTACAAAAAATTAATTGTCTTTTTGGCGGGTGCGTAGACCCATTGGTCAAAGATAAATGCCAGTTTATTCAAGCTTTTTCTTTTTGCGTTCTTTCACTAAAAAAACGATCAGAAAAAACAAACCCAAGGCAACCATGACTATCACCAGTAGTGTCAGCAAATTGATATTGTCTTGAACCTGAAGTCTATCACTCACTACGCTTAGACTATCTGCTTGTAACAACCTGAACATGGGTTCTTAGGATTTACTTTTTATCAAGTTCAGAAATTCTCTTGGAACTGGGGTTTGAACTTTATAAATTTCTTTAGAGTCTGGATTAGGTATATTCAATTCAAACAGATGTTTGGCTTTCCTTTTCATCGGGTTTGGTATTTCTTTATCCCCTTTCACCCCTAATATTGGCAGAAAGTTTTTAGCGAAAATAGCCTCAAAACGTTCTTCTTGATTGTCTTCTAATCTAAGCCTTAGTAAACTGAATTCTCTGTTGGCTTTCATTAATCTGAAAGAGTATACCTCTGATTTTTCCGGGGCTGGCTGTCCGCTTTTCCGCATTGGTTGGACTTTTCCGTCATCTGGTGTTTTCCCTTGAACAATAACATAGTATCCCCGCCCGAAAGAATTCCAGTTGGTCTGAAGATATTTCCTCCATTTGAGGCTTTTTGCAATCACTACCACGCCAGAAGAATCTCGCTCTACTTTATTGATGAAATGGACGTCTGTTAACTTTGGGTCCTTTTGCTGGATCCAGTCTTTCATTAGACTGTAGGTGGTTCTCAACTTTGGCTTAGGAGAAGCGGTTGAGAGGCCACTTGGTTTGATATATACCAGGAAGTTTTCATTTTCAAAGACCACGGTAAACGGGGCACTGGCACCAACTTTGGCCACTTTGATAGGTTCATCCATGATGACCACTTCTTGTCCAATTTTGAGCGTAATATTCGGGACTTTCATCACTTTCTTATCTACCATCACATGCCCATACTTGATGTATTTTCGAGCTTTTGATGTAGAGGAAAATTCAGCTAGTTGCTGAACTGTAGCTAAAAGTGTATCCGGATTCTCGACGGCCATTTTTTTCATTGAGCAAAGATAACACTCTGCACATAAGGAAAGTACAATGTGCTGCTTAATCGTAAAAAGGCAGGGTAAGAAGATTTATTTCGACAAGTTTTGTTCGTATTCGCTAGCCATTTTAACTGCGTTATAGGCATTCACCACACCACCAGTTCTAGAGATTCGCTTGAACTTTTTCTTCTTCGTCGTTCCTGGCACTAACACTTTGAGTTTGCCGTAATCACCGCAGCTGTTCACTACAATTTCTCGCACATCTTTGGCTGTGAGGTCTGGGAAGTACGAAAATAATATTGCCGCAACTCCACTAACTACCGGTGCAGCCATGCTTGTTCCACTTTGAGTCTTGTATTGATTATCTGGGGCTAGTGAGTAGATTTCATGTCCCGGGGCGAATACATCCACCGATTTTTTACCATAGTTGGAAAATTCAGCGGCTAAATGTTCGTCCACTGTTTGCGTTGAGGCTCCTACTTCAATCCAGGTTGGACACAATTCTCTCGAAACCTCATCTACAGGGTTGGGAAAGTTTGTTGATTTATCATTGTTTCGGCCGTGATTTCCAGAAGCATGCACCAAGAGCACGTCTTTGGACGCGGCATATTGTATGGCTTTGTCCACCAAATACTTCTGCGGCGAATAGCTTTTACCAAAACTCATATTGATAATTTTGGCACCGTTATCTACTGCGTAGTAAATAGCATTGGCAACGTCCTTGTCTCTTTCATCTCCCATGGGCACTACCCTGAGCACCATAATTTGAGCTGCATCAGAAACACCGTCAATGCCAATTTCGTTGTTCCTATTGGCCGCAATTATCCCGGCCACATGCGTTCCGTGCTCTGCTCGGGTTCCTTCCAAATGGTTATTCCCATAAAACTTCTCTTCGAGATTGTTGGGGTCATCACCTACAATGGCTCTACTGTCGTAATCAAGGTTATAACTGTACGCGAGCATTGAAGAAAAGTGTTCTTCCCCTTCTGCTAATTGATCTCCAAGGTTGTTTTCAATGGCAAAAAGCAAAAAATCACGCATCTGCATGAGTTGCTCATTGTCAAAATTGAGGTCCATCAGATTCTCGTATGTCAGCGGTTCGTCTTGCAATGCCTGGACCATCTGTTGGCTGGATAGTTCGTAGAAAAACTGAATCTGAAAGAACTCCTCAGCTTCGGTTTCTGCCTTGGCAACTCGTTTTGCATATTGGTCCTTCATTGCCAAATAGCGTTTGTAATCTACTTTCTGATCTTCAGGAACGCTTGATTCTGAGATATTTTCTAATCGCGATTTCAGGTCTTTGTAGATGCGCGTAAACTCCAGGTTATCATAGACCACGTTCTCGGATGCTCCACCGATGAAATTCCAGCCGTTGATATCATCTACATACCCATTTAGATCATCGTCGATGCCATTGTCTGGGATTTCATCTTTATTGACCCATATGCTACCCTCAAGGTCTTCATGCTCAATATCTACCCCACTGTCTATGACAGCTATTACCACCGATTTTGGTGTTTTCCCATCCAGCAAAGCCTCATAAGCCCTATTGGAGCTAACACCTGCCACTTTATCAATTGCAACATCCAGGTTGGACCAATTTTGAGGGACAGAATCCTGTGCGAACAGGAATAATGACAAGCAGCATGTAAGTAAGGAAAATAGAAATTTGAACATGAATGCGAATTTGAAGATCGAACTACAAAAGTAGTAGCAATATTTTGTTCAAGGAGAATATTTGTGAGAGCGGTTTGGCAGAAAAACGAAGGAGCCCCTTCGGGCTCCTTCTTACAACTAAACTTAACTTAACTGCTAAAAACTACTCTCCAGTTCGCTTTTAGCGAAAGTGGGGTTTAACCCACCTCCAAGATACTCTGAAGGGATAACAGAAGGGTTACAGAAAATGTTCAAAATCACAATAAATTATAATTGAACAGGTTTCAAATTGTGTTTTCTCTGTGATAGTTTTGAAGCCTCGCGGACGTTACTTTGTAACCAATCACATTCTTATGAAGCAGGTAATCATCATTGAAGACGAAAAAGACATTGCCGATTTGGTTGAATTGCATCTCGAAGATCTTGGATGCGAGGTAACTAAATTTCAAAATGGTAAAGAAGGTTATCTCTATGCCATGGACCATCCTTTTGATTTGATGATCCTGGACATCAACCTTCCGGATATGAATGGGATTGATATTTGCAGAAATTTA
>CAZKMC010000108.1:0-4878 GCA_964553485.1 uncultured Comamonadaceae bacterium | reverse complement strand
CTCAAAAGTTCTGAGCCCAATACTAATGTTGACGGCCCGTTCAGAAGAAATTGACAAAGTGATGGGCTTGGAAACCGGAGCCGATGACTATTTGACCAAGCCGTTTTCAATTCGCGAATTAGTGGCTAGGGCAAAGGCAATTCTGAGACGAGTAGAAATAGACACACAGCAGGACCCAGAGCAGGAAGAGGTCATTCATTACCGAGAGCTTCAAATTGACCAGAAGAAAAGGAAAGTCACTAAAGACAATCAAAGAATTGAGCTGACCCCGAAGGAGTTTGATTTGTTATATTTACTTGCTTCCAACCCGGGCGTAACTTATGACCGCAAGGACTTACTGAATCTCGTATGGAGTTATGATTTTGAGGGCTATGAACATACAGTGAACAGTCATATCAACCGGTTGCGAGCTAAAATTGAAATTGATCCTGCCAAGCCTACTTATGTGTTAACCACATGGGGAGTTGGCTATAGATTCAATGACACCTGAACTCTGTGAAGAATTATTCTAACAAGATCCTATTATTCTCATTGTCTTTTCTGGTCCTTGTTACGCTCTCGCTCACAATAAGTAACTACTTCACACAAACTCGTATTCTAGAGGAAAAAGAACTCGCTAAACTTGAAGGAATCGCGTCAACGTTGGCCTTGGAGTTTGATGGCGATTCGCATCAATATTTGATTGAGACATACACACAAAAAGATGGTATCCGGACGGTAGATCAAGATAGCGTGTATTACGCTTTGCATAAAAAACTTGTTAAGGCAATGGCTGCCAATGAGTTAGAAACTACCATTTATACAATGGTCTATGACAGCCTTCGAGACAAGTTTTGTTTTGGAGTGAGTAGTTCTGCAACTCCGTTTTGGAGACATCCCTATAAAGACTACCCTGACATACTGCTTAGCAACTATAGTATTGGAGGAACTATTCCGCCATATGTAGACACCAATGGAACCTGGCTTTCTGCATTTGAACCTATCGTTAATAGTTCAGGAAAGACAGTTGGAGTTTTGCAGGTAGACGAGCAGTTCGACAGTTTTTTGGCCGAAAGCCGCCGGTCAATTTGGCGAAATGTGATTTTTTCACTTTCCCTGATTCTATTGGTTGCTGTCTTGATGTACTTGAGTGTACGCTCAGTTTTGAAAGAACAAGAGGGTATCAAAAAGGAAAAGGAAGAAGTAGAACAATTCAGAAAAGAACTTATCTCGAATGTTTCTCATGATTTGCGGACCCCTTTGGCCTCCATTCACGGGTACATTGAAACCGTTCTAATGAAGGGCAATAAGTTAGACCCAGCAAAGAGAGAACAGTATCTTCAGACCACACTCCAAAACACTGAAAAACTTAAAAATCTGGTAGATGAGTTGTTCGCGCTTTCAAAGCTAGAGTCCAAAGAACACAAGCTGAATCAGGAACCCTTTTCTCTGGATGAGTTGACACATGATATTGTCAACTCTGTACGCATCAATGCGGAGCAAAAGGGGATTGACATTTCTCTACAAATCCCTACCGACCTTCCACTAGTAATTGGGGACATCCCCTTGATAGACAGGGTTTTTAACAACCTGTTAGACAATGCAATTAAGTTTTGTAAAAAGGGGGATGAAATTGAAATTCGTATTAGCAAGCAAACAGATCAGATCCTTGTGGAAATTGAAGACACAGGAGCAGGAATATCTGAAGCTGACCTAAAACATGTATTTGATCGTTTTCACAAAAGTATTGTCCGGAATAAATCAGGAAGTGGATTGGGACTAGCGATTGTGAAAAATGTCCTTGAATTGCATGAAAGTAAATACGGAATTCGGTCCAAAGATCAAGAAGGAACGTGCTTCTGGTTTACGATGTCCACGTTAAAATCATAGTTGTATGCTAAATGTTCTTGTATATTTAGCATTGCTCTTAATCAGATGCACTAAACGAGATAATCCTACTTATGTCAACAACCACCTATCAGAGTGATTTGGAGATTGCCCTCTCCGTTGAAATGAAACATATCAAAGAGATTGCGTCAAAATTAGGAATTGAAGAAGACGATCTTGAAATGTATGGCAAGTACAAAGCCAAACTACCCTTGAATCTAATTGACGAGTCTAAAATTGAAAAGAGCAATCTTATTCTCGTTTCGGCCATGACTCCTACTCCAGCTGGAGAAGGAAAAACCACGACTTCAATTGGTTTGAATGAAGGTTTGAACCGGCTTGGAAAGAAAGCCATCGTTGTGTTGCGCGAGCCGAGTTTAGGACCAGTATTTGGAATCAAAGGAGGTGCAGCCGGAGGAGGTTTTTCTCAGGTGATTCCTATGGAAGATATTAACCTTCATTTTACCGGCGATTTTTCGGCAGTAGAAAAGGCAAACAACCTGCTTTCTGCTCTGATTGACAACAACCTTCAGAGCCGCACGCGTAATTTGGGGCTGGATCCCCGACGTATTTTTTGGAAACGTGTGATGGACATGAATGACCGTTCATTGCGGCAAATCACGATTGGTTTGGGTGGAATTGGAAATGGTATTCCAAGAGAAGATGGATTCAATATTACTCCCGCATCGGAAATCATGGCCATCCTTTGTATGGCTAATAATCTGGAGGATTTAAAATCCAAACTGGCTAATATTTTCGTTGGATTCACTTACGATCGAGAGCCTATTTACGCAAGAGATTTGAACGCTCAAGGGGCCATGGCCATGCTTCTAAAAGATGCAGTAAAACCAAATCTTGTACAGACCTTGGAGCACAACCCGGCCATTATTCATGGAGGTCCTTTTGCCAATATTGCTCAGGGCACCAACACGATAATAGCCACCAAAATGGGTATGTCGCTGTCTGACTATGTAGTGACCGAAGCGGGGTTCGGGGCGGATCTTGGGGCTGAGAAATTCCTAGACATCAAGTGTGTACATGGAGGTTTAAAGCCAAAGACCATGGTTCTTGTAGCAACTATAAGAGCATTAAGGCACCACGGCGGTGCTACCAAGGATGAGTTAAACACCCCTGACTTGAAAAAAGTAGTGGACGGGATGCCGAATTTGGAAAAGCACATTGAAAACGCAAGAAAATTTGGGCTAAATCCTGTCGTTTCGATCAACCACTTCTATACAGATTCAGAAGAAGAAATTCAGGAAGTAATTCAGGCTTGTGCAAAAATGGGGGTGAAGGCAGTTTTGGCAAAAGGTTGGGCCGACGGAGGTGCTGGCACAATTGAATTGGCCAAAGCAGTTGTTGCCGAAATTGAAGGGGGCCAGTCTCAATTCAAACCGTTGTATGATTGGAATAGTCCTGTCAAAGAAAAGATAGAAACCATTGCGAAAGAAGTCTATGGTGCCGACGGGGTTGACTATGACAAGAAAGCACTGACTGATTTAGCCAATATCAACAAATTGGGCCTTTCTGCCCTTCCTATCTGCATGGCAAAAACGCAGAAGTCATTTTCTGATAACGAAGCGCTTTTGGGAAGACCAACAGGTTTCCGTGTAACTGTGCGGGAATTCGAAATTGCTGCCGGGGCCGGTTTCATTATTCCAATTCTTGGAAAAATGATGCGTATGCCTGGTTTGCCTGCTGTTCCAGCCTCAGAAGGCATGGACATTTCTCCGGATGGCCATATCACAGGACTGTCATGATATGATGACACGGAAATACAAGGGGTACTTGGCTAACTCACAAGGACAAAAGCTTGTGGAGGATGATCTTTGCATTGAACAACCCTTGCGTTTACAAATTAATGGTGAACCATTGAGCATTACCATGTGCTCTCCTGGTGAGGAGGAATTTCTGCTTCGGGGGTTGATGTGGGGAGAAGACATCTTCAAAGTGAAAACCCCGCATCCTTCGTTTGAAATTACAGAAGCCTCAGACGATATTCCGAAAACCATTAACGCAATCATCCCTCCTGAAATGGTTGGAAAAGGAATTGTCAATAGTAGGCAGTTGTTATCAGTTGCGAGTTGCGGTATATGTGGCCGACAAGATTTTTTACCTCCTCGGGCGGGAGCCCTAAAGACAGACAACGAACTATGTTTGGAAGCATCCTGGATACATGGCTTGTATGAGAAAATGGAAAAATTCCAGGAGGGTTTTCGAAAAGCTGGGGGAAGTCATGCAGCTGCAATTTTTAACCGAGATGGCAATATGCTGGCGCTTAGCGAAGACATCGGAAGACACAATGCCGTGGACAAAGCAGTTGGAAAGTTGTTGTTTGATGAATGTCTTGGCGATGCCTCCTATCTTCTTGTTTCTGGCCGCATAAGCTACGAGATTGTAGCAAAGTGCTTCAGCGCAGGTGTTCCTGTACTAGCTTCTATTAGCGCTCCTTCCAGCCTTTCTGTTGATTTTGCGCTGGAGTTGGGAATCCACCTCCTGGCATTCTGCAGAGACGATCGATTTACCCTTTACTCCACTGATCAATTGGCATAAAAAAAGGTGGACCAGATGGCCCACCTTTTTTAAATGTTTATAGTGAATGCTATTCACATGAACTTCCATAAAGACTCAAGAAAATCAGCAAATCCTGCATGTTGACCGTCAAATCTCCAGTCAAATCTCCGGGACAAGAATTGGCTATTTCAAAGACACACGCTCCATCATCAAAGATTGCACTCGGATCATAATTTGATGCATCGGTATATGTACAACCACTGCAAGAATCTAGTTCACAAGTTCCATCATCATCAGTAGCAGAAGGATTGTAGTTACACGCAAAGCCATAGGTACAACCGGCGACTTCATCCTCATCACATACCCCATCTCCATCGCAATCATTCAGGCAAGTTCCTTCACAATCAGAACCTGGATTCGGGTAGGTACACTCTCCATTGTCGCAAGCAGCGCCTTGATCATAGTTACAAGCTGCTGGGTCTGTACAACCCGCTGTGC
>CAZKMC010000107.1:0-9081 GCA_964553485.1 uncultured Comamonadaceae bacterium | reverse complement strand
CAAAGGACTTTATACCTATTCTTCAGAGTTGGACAGTATCATTCCTTTCAATGCTTTCAACGAATATCTTGGCGACTCCAAACAAATTCAACGCATTTTTGAAGACAATTCCGGTAATATTTGGTACGTGTCTGAAGATGAAACCGGAGTGCTCAAAGTTTCAGAAACTTCATTGGACAAATCTGTAGCTGTCTTTCGAATTCCGGAGCTTCAAGGAAAATTTGTAGCCGGCTTCGAATCCATGTATTTCACAGAAAAAAATGAGGCCTACATTGGATCTGATAAGGGTTTCCTTCACTTAAATACCTCAGACCTTCTTAATAGAAAATTTATTCCCCCGAGTACCTTTATTCGTTCTGTCAAACTGAATTCACGAGATTCAATCATCTATAGCCCTTATGGGGCCCCAGCCGAACAACAAGTCAATCTGGGAAAATTTACACCTGAAAATGCATCTTTCACCTTTTCGTTTGGTTCAACGCGCTTTGCGGAATTGTCACAAATCACCTATAGCTTTTGGTTGGAAGGATTTGAAAAAAACTGGACAACCAATGTGACATCTTGGCAAAAGGAATACACCAACTTAGAGCCGGGAAATTATACTTTTCATGTAAAAGCCGCTATTTCAGACACCGCTGAAGGAGCAGAACAAACTATCTCATTTAGCGTTTTACCTCCCTGGTATTCAAGTCTTTGGGGGCTTATTGTACTTTTCATTATCCTCATAATCATTCTCCTTAGCCTTATTTGGTTACCGAGAAGAAAGTATGTAAAAGAACTCGCCAAGAAAGAAAACGTACTGATTACTGAAAGGCAACGTTCAGAAGAAGAGCTTACTAAGCTTCAAAAAATCAATCTTGAAAAGGAAGTTGAATTCCAGAACAAGGAATTGGCTTCAGCCACCATGCACTTGGTTCAAAAGGGGAAAATCCTCCAGGATATTAAAGACGCACTTACTAAGATCCAAGCAGAAAAAAGTGGCACTCCAGAGAAAGAGATTCATGGACTTATACGCGCTATTGATGAAGATGTGAGATTAGACCAAAACTGGGAACAATTTGAAAGACATTTCGATCGAGTGCACGTGGACTTTCTTCAACGGGTCAGAGATCAATTCCCACAACTGACTCCTAATGATCACAAGTTGTGCGCTTATTTACGGATGAATTTATCGACAAAAGAAATCGCTACTGTTCTGAATATCAGTGTAAGAGGAGTGGAGATAAGCAGATATCGATTAAGAAAAAAACTAGACCTTGAAAGTGAAGACAACCTTACGGAATTTATTCTAGCAATCTAGATTTTTTTTGCGCTACAGCGCGAGTAGTAATCACTTCCAAATACCATATTTATACATGAATGCTAGTTACCTCTGTGTTATTCAGAAGCACAGAAGCACCCAATTTAATTACAACTACCGCCAAAAGTGGCCAACATCAAAAGCAGGTCTGAAGTAGAGATCAAACCATCTGAGTTAATGTCTTCAGGACAATCATCTGCTAACTGAAAGACACAACTCCCATCTTCAGTGTTTGCAAGAGGTTCGTAGTTTTCTGCTAAGTAGTATGTGCATCCAAATGATAACATGTCTCCACAAAAGGAAGAATTATCGATACTGAATGGGTTAAAGTTTAAATAAAGAGGATTTCCACAGCCTTCGCATTGCTCACATAACGTAAAACAAACAAGATCCAAAACTGTATTAGTTTGAGGACTCAGTATTTGACGATAGCTATTCAGTGCACAAGGTCCAGAAACGGATTCCAGTCCAATGGAATTAGGACCGATCCCGAAGGCATATTCGACGGTTTGATTGGCGGGTAAGTTCACCAATGTCTCCCAATATCCATAACCCAGCCCATCCATGAGAATTGGACTTGCATCCCACCCCAACAAATCCACAAACAAATACACGCTCTCTCCGGCAAGATTTTCATTGTACAGATCGACTCGGAAAACCACATCTACGTCAGCTGCCGGACATGCCTCACAGCTGTTAAAACACACTGTAGAAACATCCAATGGAGATTGATTCAGGTATATCACACGATTCACGAATATTTCTCCTCCCCCTCCATCTGTAGAGAGCGTGCAAGACTCTCCACCAGAAAAGGTTTCAATCAACCCTGTCCAACCATTGGTGGTATATTTAAATTCATGTTGTCCATCTGGCAGCGATAAGTTCAGATCCCAAATACCATCCTGATCAGTGTCTTCCATGGGGTTGCATATCCCGCACCAACCATTGAATGAACCATTCAGATAAACAATATCGCCAGGATTCAGGATCTCCTCATTCATATTCACAGAGAAATCAACGCTATATAGACAAGAACCATCGTCATTGATTGACGCTGGATCATAATTCACGGCATCGTTGTCGGTGCATCCAGTATAATTGTTTCCCGCGCATCCCACACAACTGTTGAAACAAACAACTCCAATAGAAGTGTCTTCAAAACCGAGATTCACAAAACGATTTGTAAAATTGTCTGGGTCGCCATAGGAAGTAAGCGTGCAAGGCATTCCTTGACTAAATTGTTCCTGAAGACCACCCCAACCATTGGTAGTGAATTTGTACTCGTGAATCCCAGGAGGAAGAGAAATAGTTGTTGTCCATATACCGTTTCCAAGATCCGTAAGTGGATTGCAAGTGCCACACCATGCGTTAAAACTTCCATTTAGGTGCACCACATCACCAGGTAGAATTGCTTCGCTAGACATGTCTACAGTAAATGTGACATCGTTTACCGTCGCGGCTTCGTCATACTGGTAGACACGTACATAATCTACAAGCATCTCTTGAGGAAATACTGTCGAACCATCGGGAGAACCGGGCCAATTGCCTCCAACTGCCACATTGAGCAAGAGATAATGATCAATGTCAAATAACCATGCGTATTCCGGAGCAAGTTCTTGCCTGTTCACTTGAAAAAACAAAACATCATCCAAATACCAGAGTATGTTATCCGGATACCATTCTATGGCATATACGTGAAAGTCATCTGCATAACTTGTGGCAGAAGAGATGCTGCTACCACTTGAAACAGGAGCGCCTGGCACATTATAGTGACACGTGCCGTGAATAGTATTTGGCGCATTGCCTACCATTTCCATTATGTCAATTTCTCCGGGCCAAAAACCTTGTTCGTTCAGCATCCAGAAAGCCGGCCATATCCCCTGCCCAGTGGGCAAATCTATACGTGCTTCTATTTTCCCATAGGTCCAATATTGTTGGTTGACCGTTCTGATTCGGCCAGAAGTATAATCCATGCTGTTAAGAGATTCTTCCAATGCAGTAATGGTTAACACCCCGCCTGCTACATCAACATTGGTCGTTTGATCTGTATAGTATTGTAATTCGTTGTTTCCCCATCCATTCAAGCCGAATTGAGAACCGGTTCCAAGATCATATATCCAGTTTGCAGCGTCCAACTGAGTTCCGTTGAATTCATCGCTCCAAACCAATTGCCAGTTTTGAGCAACTAGACTTCCAGTAAAAAATATAGCCGCAATAAAAGAAAGGAAAAATTTGAGCATGGTGGTAAAATAAAAGCAGCCGACCTAAAGTGGTCGGCCGCAATGTTATATAGTTAATTCTGCAATCTTTATGGACAAACAGATCCGAAAGCACTTAAGAACTGCAACAAGTCAGCTGCATTCACGACAGCATCGTTGTTTAAGTCTTCTGGACAATCAGATCCAACGGTAAACGTACATGAACCATCATCATCGTTAGCTGCAATGTTAAAGTTGTCGGCGTCAACATAAGTACATCCTTGAACTAAAGGAGTCAAACATGAACCATCATCTGAACCTGCAAATGGGTTGTATTCTGCAGAGAAAGGATCCGTACATCCTGCACATCCTTCACATGCACCAAAGCATACAACGTCTAGAGTTTCATCAGCACCTCCAGTGTTCACTTCACGGTTGAAGTTACCCACACCATCGTCAAAACTACATGCACCAGGAACGATTTCTGCCATGGCAAAATCATTTCCGTTTATGTACTTAAAGTAAGCGCTGGAATTGCTGTTCAATAGAATCGTATACTCATACATTCCATAACCAAGATAAGTCATAGGCGTTGCAGCCGGATCCCATCCTTGGAAATCACCTGCAATATGCACACCGCTTGCATCAACTACTTCGTTAGACATATCTACACGGAAAGTAACATTGATGAAATCTGGAGGACAAGCTGAACAGCTTTCCCAACAAACAACAGGCAAAATGGTATTTCCACTGACATTGGTTACACGATTCGTGAAACCGCCTGTGGTTAGCGTACAAGACTCACCACCAACAAAGTTCTCCTGAATTGCCCAGGCATCTGCAGCAAATTTAAATTCCTGCATTCCTGAAGGCACAGTGAAAGTACCTTCCCAAATACCGTCTAGGTCTGGATCTTCAAGTTGGTTGCATCCTCCGCACCATCCATTGTACGTTCCGTTTACTTCTGGAGTTGTAAACGCAGCACCTACCTGGTTCATGTCTACTCTGAAAGTAACAAAGTAACTACATGATCCATTATTTACAGTCGCTGCAGGATCATAGTTCTGGGCGTTAGTATCGTTACATCCGAAGATTGTGGTTGCACAACCTTCACAACTATCCCAGCAAACTAGATCAAGGACGGTATTACCCGTGATTTGCGTATAGCGGTTGATAAATCCAAAGTTGTTAGTAGTACATGACTCACCACCAAAAAATGTTTCTTCTGTTGCGAAGTTGTCAGTTGTGTGCTTAAACTCATAATATCCTTCTTGAAGTTGGATAGTAAGTTCCCATATACCATTCCCATCAGAATCATCCATTGGGTTACAGTTTCCGCACCAACCATTGAAGGATCCATTTACTTCCGCAGTTGTAAATGCAGGAGCATATTCATTCATATCTAACTGGAAAGTCACATTGAAAATGCATGAGCCATTGTTCACTTGAGCTACAGCGTCAAAGTTCACAGCACTTGGATTGTTACATCCTGGCACTAAGACACCTGGACAAGCATAACAGCTGCTCCAACAAACAGCACCCAATGTGATTGCCGCATTGGCAACAGAAAGAGAGCGGTTAGTGAATCCACCTTCAGTTTGGTTGCAAGAACCTGCAGGATCCAAAGCCTCTTCAGCAGTCCATGCATCTACTTGATACTTGAATACATGGTCTCCTGGAGGAATCTGGTATGTTCCAGTCCAGATCCCATCAAGGTCATCATCCGTTAAGGGGTTACAATCAGCGCAGAATCCATTCCACGTTCCGGAAACATTCACAAATCCGAACGCCACTCCATAATCATTCATGTCAACCTGGAAAGTAACTTCCGGGCCTATTTCGCAAATATCACAACTGTTCCAACAGACAGGACCATATGTTAGGTCACCAGTAACATCCACAAAACGGTTTGTGTTCACACCATCAGTCATGGTGCAAGCCTCTCCGCCTACAAAGTTCTCCTGAATTGTCCACCCATCTGCAGCGAACTTAAATTCTTGAATTCCACCAGGTACAGTAAACGTTCCTTCCCAAACTCCGTCTAGATCTGCATCGGTAAGACCGTTGCAACCGCCACACCATCCGTTGTATGTTCCGTTTACTTCAGGTGTAGTAAAAGGATCAACAACTTGATTCATGTCCACGATGAACGTAACCAAGTATGTACAAGATCCATCATCAATTGTTGCAAGAAGATCGTAGTTCTGCGCAGCAATATCCGTGCAACCAACGGCTACTCCGCAAGCAAAACACTCATTCCAGCAGTAAGGCCCAACGGTAGTAGGTCCAGCGATATTCTCTACACGGTTGATGTTTCCACCATCATTAATAGTACATGGCTCACCACCAACAAAGTTTTCCTGTACTGCCCAAGCATCAGCAGCAAATTTGAATTGTTGGTCTCCAGCAGGCACATTGAAAGTTCCTTCCCATATTCCGTCCAAATCAGGATCAGAAAGTGCATTACAACCGCCACACCAGCCATTGTATGTTCCGTTTACTTCTGGAGTAGAGAAAACCACTGCCGTTTCATTCATGTCCACGATAAACGTTACTGCATACAAACAACTTCCATCGTTAAAGGTAGCAAGAGGATCGTAATTAACACCAGCAGCATCGTCACAACCAGGAACTGCATCACAAGGGATACATTGACCATAGGTATCATCAGTTACATCTGGTGAACCTAATGTCCACAAGCGATTTGCATAATTTGCAAAATCTGTAACAGGAGCACAATCGCCACCACCCTGCATTGCAGGGACAAGGTTTTCCTGAACACCATCAACTACATAAAGGTATTCCATATCGGCAATAGGAGTAGGGGCAAGAACAACCGTCCAGGTCCCATCTAAGTTATCAGTAGCAATTGGTCCGCCAGCAGGATCCCAGCCCCAGAAAGGTCCGGTCATTCTTACTTCTGTTGGCGTTGGATTGGCCGAACAACTGACGTCTACCGTCAAGCTCAACTGAGCGATACCCGAAAAGGCTAAAAGCATTCCGAGAAGAGTAAAACAAATACTTTTCATTTGTGTATAATTTGGTTAATAGAGATTTGGTTTAGATAGTCTACTTAAATCATCCCCCTTAAAAACAGCTTCGCCTTCATCAAAGGGAGTGGAAAGATAGTCAAGGACTTTCTCACTGGCTATTTTTGGACTACATCAACACTACATCATCGTCGCATTTATCGCTGTTTATGAAGCATTCAGCTAGTTTTTCTTTTTATTCATATACAACTACACTACAGCACAGATCTCTTAGCTCCTCTTACTGTGGGATATCACGAATCACTTTAGGGTTGGTGAGAAGAAAATTTGATAGTCCTGCCAAGATCAAACTTACCCCTGCCAAAACCATGGCAAAAATCGCAGCTTCTCCAAAAATACCTTTGTATAAAAAATTAAGTCCCCCGGTTGCAGCAATTATCTGAGGAATCACAATGAACATATTAAAGATCCCCATGTAGATTCCCATTTTGTCTGGATCAATAGAACTTGACAACATGGCATAAGGCATTGACAAAATACTTCCCCAAGAAATTCCTATTAAAGCAAAACACAAAATCAACCACTCCGGCGACGGGATGTAATACATCAATATAAAGCCAGCACCACCGGCAAACAAACTTAACATATGAGTAAGCCGGCGATTCAATCCAAATTTCGCAGTGTATAGGGTCAATAAAAATGCAAAGCCCATCGAGGAAAGGCCGTAGACCCCCATATAGGAACCCACTAGGTCTGCTGCGTCATTGTATGATGCGTTGGCTTCAGATAAAGCCAATGCCTGACTTTCTATGCTGGTATCATAAGTCTCTGAAACAGGAATTGGCGATTTGAACACATGCTCGGTTAACGCAGGAGTAGCCATACTCCACATCCCAAAAAAGGCGAACCAACTAAAAAACTGGACTACGCCAAGTTTAAGCATGGTGGGTGGCATAGTGAAGATGCTTTGCAATATTTGCTTCAAACCATTCAGAAAGCCAGCCGAAGCTTGCTTTTCTCTTTCGAATTCTTCCAAGTCTTCAGGTGGGTACTCCTTGGTGGTGAAGAGCGTTACCATGATAGAAGCAATAAAAACAAACGCGCCAATAGCAAAAGCTACTTTCACGGACATCGGCACAACACCATCCGGTGCTACGTTGCTCACCCCCATCTTGTTTACCAACCAGGGTAAATTGCTTGCAATCCAAGTACCTACTCCAATAATCAATGTCTGTACAACAAAACCATACGAACGTTGGTTTTCTGGTAGCTTATCTGCAACCAATGCCCTAAAAGGTTCCATGCTTATGTTGATGGATGCATCCAATATCCACAAACAACCCGCAGCCATCCACAAATAAGGCGAATGGGGGACAAACAACAGAGTAATCGAACTGAGAACGGCTCCGATTAGGAAATAAGGTTTGCGCCGTCCAAATCGAGTGCTCCAGGTACGATCACTGAGATAGCCAATTATTGGCTGTACCAAAAGCCCTGTTAAAGGAGCAGCTATCCATAGCAAAGGAATGTCATCTTTAGCAGCTCCAAGGGTTTGGAAAATCCGCGACATAAATCCGCCTTGCAATGCGAAGCCAAACTGGATGCCAAGAAAACCGAAACTCATGTTCCAGATCTCCCAAAAAGTGAGTTTCGTTTTTTTCATTTTTTTTTGTTGTGAGAGTTCAAGATATGAAATTAGTGTTGTTTGTACACCAACATGTCAGGGCAAAAAAAAGGGCCGACATTCGCCGACCCGATTTTTTTAGTAGTTAATTATTTTAAGGACATGAAGTTCCATAAACTGAAAGGAAGAACAACAAGTCTGATGTTTGAATCACCCCGTCATTGTCAAGGTCACCTACACAATCATTTGCACAAGAACCGTCATCTTGATTTGCGTACAGGTTGAAATTGTCGGCAGTAGGATCAGTACATCCAGACCAGATACAACTTCCATCATCCAAAGTAGCTGCGGAATTGTAGTTGTCTGCTAATGGATATGTACATCCAGTAGTTCCACCAAATACGCAAGAACCATCGTCGCAATCAGCTGTTGGATCAAAGTTACATGCGGCAGGATCAGTACAACCAGCTGTGCCAGTTCCACCACATACTCCACATTCGTCAAGTGCTAAACAAGAACCATCGTCGCAACCAGCTGTTGGATTAAAGTTACATACTGCAGGATCGGTACAACCTGGATAAGTACAAAATCCATCCTCGCAAGTTGCCGCAGCGTCATAGTTACAAGCTTCAGGATCAGTACATCCTATTACACCACCAATACAACAGTTATAAGAGTTCTGACATAACCAATCCCAATCAGTGTCTAGACAGAAAGGGTCATTGTCAATGACAGATTGTGCGCAGGCCTGATCTGCAAGTATGTATCCAGCAGGAGTGCTGCAAGCTGAAACTGCAGGCCCATCACCAACAACGGCTGGTATGTACCATTGTGGATATGTACAAGAGCCATCGTCACAACCAGCGGTAGCGTCATAATTACAAGCCGCTGCATCTGTACATCCTGGATAAGTACAAAATCCATCCTCGCAAGTTGCCGCAGCGTCATAGTTACAAGCTTCAGGATCAG
>CAZKMC010000106.1:0-9119 GCA_964553485.1 uncultured Comamonadaceae bacterium | reverse complement strand
GACTTTCTTAAAAAGGTAAAAGGCAATTACTTGCCTGTTTATATCATTCATGGAACGGAACCTTATTTCATTGATCAGGCTGTGCATCATTTCGAAAAAGAAATTCTCAATGATGCGGAGAAAGAGTTTAACCTAACTGTATGTTATGGTAGAGACTCACTAATGGAAAACATCCTTTCATCTGCAAGAAGGTACCCCATGATGGCTGAAAAACAGGTCATCATTGTAAAAGAAGCTCAGGATCTCCCAGATTGGAAAAGAATGGAAGAGGTAGAGTCTTTTGGGAAGTACGTCACCAAGCCGGTTGATTCAACCATCCTCGTTTTTGCATTCAAACATAAAAAACCAGATGGACGGCTCAAGGCCATGCAACAGGTCAAGAAGTCTGGGGCCATGTTTGAATTCAATGCCTATAAAGATTATCAGTTGCCAGGTTGGATTTCAGATTATGTAAAACAAAAAGGATACAACATTGAGCAAAATGCCTCTTTATTACTCGCAGAATATTTGGGTACAGACCTCAAAAAGATGGTGAATGAACTGGAAAAAATGATGATCACCCTTCCAGAAGGCACCAAATTCAACACGGCCCACATCGAAGCCAATGTGGGTATCAGTAAAGATTATAACATCTTTGAATTTCAGAATGCGCTTGGAAGTAAAAACATTGAGAAAAGCAACAGAATCGTCAGCTATTTCAATGCAAATCCTAAAGAACATCCACTCGCAATGGTGGTGCCATACCTCTATGGGTATTTTACTAAAGTGATGATGTATCAGACATTAGATGATAGATCTGACACGGGCGCTGCAAGAAGTTTGAGAGTGGCGCCATTTGCCGTGAAAAATTATGCTACCGCTTCAAAAAATTTCAAACCCCGGAAACTTGAACGCATAATAGGGTACATCCGAGAAACAGATGCACGCTCTAAAGGCCAACGAAACAAGTCCGTTGGGAATGATTTCCTTCTAAAGGAAATGGTCTTCAAAATTCTTCACTAGGGAGTTTTCAGCTACCTTTGCCGCCATGAAACTCCAGAATGACCTACTTCTTAGGGCTGCTACGGGACAAAAAGTAGAGCGTACACCAGTTTGGCTAATGCGCCAGGCAGGAAGGATTTTGCCGGAGTACAGAGCCATTCGCAATAGTTTGAGCGGATTCAAGGAGTTGGTGGAAACCCCTGAGTTGGCAGCAGAAGTGACCATTCAACCTGTCGACATTCTTGGTGTTGATGCGGCAATCATTTTTTCAGATATTCTTGTGATCCCCGATGCCATGGGATTGCCTTATCAACTCATTGAAAAGGTAGGTCCCCGCTTTGAGAAAACAGTCAACACAATTGAGGATGTCAGAAAACTGCACGTGGCAAATCCAGAGGAAGATTTACACTATGTTCTCGAAGCAATCCGGATTACAAAAAAGGAACTCAATGGGCGTGTCCCATTAATTGGATTTGCAGGTGCACCATGGACCATTTTCTGCTACATGATAGAAGGAAAAGGTTCAAAAGATTTTGCCCGCCCACGCCGTGTCCTATGGGAAGAACCCGCGTTGGCACATGAATTGCTTCAACTGATCACGGATAGTACAATTGCCTATTTGCACGCACAAGTGAATGCAGGCGCTGATCTGATCCAATTGTTTGATAGTTGGGCCGGTGTTTTGAGCAGAGAATTGTACCTCCAATATGAACTTCCTTACCTCAAACAAATTTGTGATGCACTTACTGAAGTTCCCGTCACCATCTTTGCAAAAGGAGGAAGCCATTTTATGAAAGACCTAGCCACTTTGGACTGTCAAACCTTAGGAATGGATTGGACAATGGATCCTGTGGCTACAAGACAATTAATAGGAAATAACAAGACTTTGCAGGGAAATTTAGACCCTAGTGTACTTTATGGATCCTTTCAACAGATTGAAAAGACCACAAGGAACTTGCTGCAAAGTTTGGGAGGCCAACGCCATATTGCTAACTTGGGCCACGGCGTATATCCCGACACGGATCCGGAAAAGGTGAAGTGCTTTGTAAATACGGTAAAGACATATGCACATTAAAACAAAAATTATGAATCGACTATTACTTTCCTTGCTATGCATGCTGCTGGGGGTACAATTGGGCTTTGCTCAAGGTGACGACGAAGCAGGTGATGGAAACCTTGTTCCTAACGGTGATTTTGAAAACACCAAAACGAAAACGCTAAAGTCCTGGGGGATGCTCAACGAGCTCACCACAGACTGGTTCAGTGCTACTAAAGCTCCTGCTGATGTGTTTGCTGAAGGTGTAAAAGGTGAAAAAGTTGCTGTTCCAGACAACACGTTTGGTAAGCAAAGCCCCAGTTCTGGAAGCGTTTATGCAGGTTTTACGGCATATACCAAAGACAAAAAAAGAACGCGCTCTTATCTTGAAGTTCAACTTACGGATGAACTTGAAAAAGACCAAATGTACTGCGTACAATTCCGCATTAGCCTTGGCGACTTGAGCAAATACGGGGTTAATCACGTCGGTGCGGTGCTATCTGATCGGAAAATAATTCAACCAAATACAGGTGCCATGGTAAGAGACATTGATGTCAAAGACCGCTCAAACAAGACCTACACCACTATGGACGGTTGGGAAACTGTGTGTGGCACTGTGGTTGGAACTGGAATGGAAGAGTATCTAATCATCGGATGTTTTGGTGGTGATACCGATCTCAAAATCGAAAAAACAAAACGCCCAAGAGATGTTACTGGGGCCCAGGTGATGGTAGCATACTATTATGTGGATGACGTGTCTGTGACACCAATCAAAGCAAAATCACAGTGCGCTTGTTCTCCTGCTGACGACCGCCAGCCAGATTTGATCTACGGATCGTCTATGGTAGTTAGCGAGAACATGTCTGACAATGAGATCGTAGATGTAAGTGCAATCTATTTCGCTCACTTGAAGCGCAACTTGGTTTCAGCATCAGAGAACACGCTCAACAAAATGGCTACAATTATGAAAGCAAATCCATCTTGGAAGCTTGAAGTGATTGGTCATTGCGACGAAGATGAATTCCTTGAGGGGAAAATCACTTCGATCTATAGAGATCTAGGGAAAAAACGTGCAGATCAAGTACTGCGTTACCTTGTTGCTCAAGGTGTGCCAGAGTCAAGACTGATTTCAGTGACAAAAGAAAATACTGATCCCGCAACTACTAGAGATACTGAAATGAGCCACGCACAGAACAGACGTGTGGTATTCAGCGTTCGTAAGTAATTAGCGTATACAAGATTTGAAAAAAGGCCGTTATCTCCTTTGATGACGGCCTTTTTTATTCGGGCGTGGTATTTGTCTTATTCCTATTAATGAAAGTACTCTTCACATCTGTTTTGATTTTGGTCTCGTTGCTTTCGGCGGGACAAAACCTGATTCAAAATGCTGGTTTTGAAGAGAATACCTATTGTCCCACAAACTTCAATCAACGCACTTTGCGTATTTTGAAAAGTTGGACACAACCCACTACAGCTACCCCCGATTATTTCAATGCATGTAGCAAAAAAGCCGGTGTTCCAGAAAATGTCTTTGGATCAGAACCCGCAGTAGAAGGAGATGGCTACGCAGGAATCGTTACCTACACTTCAACAAAACGGAATTACCGCGAATACCTCCAGACGAAATTGACCAGAAAACTTCAGGCCGGTGAGATGATTTGCGTCGAATACTGGCTTAGTGCGGCAGACAAAGCACTCTATGTCACAGATGGTTTTGGAGCTTATTTTAGTCAGTCAGAAGTCAAGCGCAACGACCAAAAACGCATCGAGGTCCTTCCCCAAGTAGCCAACCCCAGATTGCACATACTTGATGAAAAAGACACATGGGTCAAAATCTCTGATACCTTCATTGCACAAGGCGGAGAAGAATATCTCACCCTTGGGAATTTTGGGCCAGATAACCTACTCAATATTCTCAAACGCACGGAAAGGGATGGGGCAGAAGGAACCTCCAATTGGGGCTATGTCTATGTCGATGCTGTAGTGGTCAAAAAAGTCAACTTAAGAGAAGAGTGCAGCTGTGTAAATGACCTCATTAAAGAAGAAGTGGTAGATCCACCGTTGGAGCTTTTAGAGGCGCGCGAAATCTCCCTCAATAAATTGAACTTTGACTTTGACGATAGTAAGCTATCAAAAGCTGCAATTGACATACTCGAAGAAACTACCAGAGTGCTGAGAAAACAGAAATACTCCTTCGTTGAGATCATCGGTCACACAGATATTGTGGGCAGAGAAGGCTATAACCTAGAGCTTTCGAAAAACAGAGCTCAGGCGGTAATTGATTACCTTGTAGACAAAGGGGTTGACCCTAACAGGCTTACAATCAACTTTTTCGGAAGTGAAAAGCCAGCTGCAGACAATACCACTACCGAAGGCAGAGCAGAAAACCGTCGAGTAGAATTTCTGGTGCTAGAGCGTAAGTTCGTTTTAGCTCAGGATTAGGGCCTCAGGCCCGAGGAAGTTTCATTCCTTTGTTTAAGAATCACATCCATACTGCCAGAAAATTTCCCCTATCCAATCTTCATTCAGACCCAATCCCTATGTTGCAGTA
The DNA here is from genome assembly GCA_964553485.1 of uncultured Comamonadaceae bacterium. Lineage (GTDB taxonomy): Bacteria > Bacteroidota > Bacteroidia > Flavobacteriales_D > Sanyastnellaceae > CAZKMC01. The sequence goes on along the minus strand of CAZKMC010000106.1, from coordinate 4,551 downwards.
GCGGGTTTTGCGGCCTTAGCATAAAACAACAATACAAGCCCAATCACAAAAAAGAAGACGAGAGACAAGATCGAATTCCGCATAGATCCGGTAATACCTTCTATGTAACCAAAGCACAACATCCCAATTACGATCCCCAGTTTTTCCAATACGTCATACAGACTAAAGAAAGAGGCGTGGTCCTTGGTCTCAGGGAGAATCTTGCTGTAGGTAGACCTGCTCATACTCTGAGTACCGCCCATCATAAATCCAATACATCCTGCAGCAACATAAAATTCATTCGGAGTATCGACAACAAAATAGGCAAACAAGCAAACGGCAATCCAACATATCAGCGCAACAATAAGCGTGGGTATATTCCCAAGTTTTCCTGAAGACCTAGAGAATAAGAATGCACCGGGAATGGCAATCACTTGGACTAAGATGATGGCAACAATGAACTGCGTTTCAGTCAGCCCTGTTGTCAGCACTCCGCCAATGACCTGAGTAACTTCTTTCATCCCAAAAAACTGAGCCATCAGCATAATGGTCTGCACTGCCATGCTGAACACAAAAAAGGCGATCAAATACCGAATCAATACCGGAATTTTTAACGCTTGACGGTAAGCACTTTTCAATTCTGTGATTCCCTTGCTCAAGACTTTGTCGCTTGTTTTCCTGTTGTATGGATTGCTAGGTAATTTTCGCAAAGTTACTTGTGCAAACCCCGCCCACCAGACCGCTACAAGGACAAAACACCATCTAACTAGTTCATCACCAATTACCATGATCATCACTAAGTTGATGATGAGAAGTATTACGCTTCCAATGTATCCGAGGGAATATCCACGAGCACTCAATCGATCATGGTCTTTTGGTTCAGCAATTTCAGGCAAATAAGCATTGTAAAAGACGATGCTACTCCAATATCCTATACTGGCGAGCAACACACTGAGCATGCTCCACTCCAAGTGTTCGACATCAAAAAAGTACATACTGGCGCATGCCGCCGCCCCGAGATAACAAAAGCCTCGTAGGAATGATTTTTTCTTTCCTGTTGCATCTGCAATCCCACTTAATATTGGCGAAAGAAAAATAACAACTATGAAGGACAAAGCCATTACGTAACTGTAGAGCTCAGTATTCACAAAGTTCCGTCCGAAAAACACCACTTCGTAGCTCAAATCAGTTCCTTCTCCAGAACTGGTTACCGCATTAAAAAACATGGGGAATATTGCTGTTGAAATGACCAAAGCATAGACGCTGTTGGCCCAATCATAAAAGGCCCAGGCCTTTTGGGTTTTTTGGTCGGTTTTCGAGAGCATGATCGGAAAGGTAGAGCGATTCATTGAATTCACCAACCGCCTGATTCCTTACCTTTGCCCCCAATTTCAATCACTCGTGGAACAAACTTTTGATATCATCATCATTGGAGGAGGAATTGTAGGGGCGGCAACTCTCTATAAGCTTCAAACAAGACACCCCAATAAGGCCATTCTCTTACTTGAAAAAGAGCCAGCCCTGGCCAACCACCAAACCGGAAACAACAGTGGAGTTATTCACTCCGGTCTTTATTACAAACCAGGTTCTCAGAAAGCGGTGAATTGTATTAAGGGCCGACATGAGCTGGTTGCATTTGCGAAAGAACACAAGGTGGAGCATGACGTTTGCGGAAAGATCGTGGTGGCCGTTTCAGCTGAGGAACTACCCTTCCTGGATAAAATACATGGGATAGGCAAACAAAATGAAATAGAAGGCTTAGAACGTATAAATGCCGCTCAAATTCGAGAGATAGAACCTCATTGTGTAGGAATTGATGGCTTGTGGGTTCCATGTACTGGAATTATTGATTTCCGGGGTGCGACAGAAAAAATGGCTGAGATAGCTACCTCAATGCAAAATAATTCACGCGTTCATCTATCAGAAGAAGCCGTAAGTTTTACCAAGGAAGGGGATGGCCATGTGGTGCGCACTTCCAAAGGAAAGTACAGAAGCAAGTATTTGATCTTTTGTGGAGGACTTCAGGCAGACAGACTAGCCAGAAAAGACGGGGTGGAGTTGAAGGAGCAAGTAGTAGGTTTCCGTGGCGATTATTACGAATTAACGCCACAAGCCAAACACAAGATCAAGAATCTGATATACCCAGTCCCAAATCCGGATTTTCCATTTTTAGGTGTTCATTTCACTCGTATGGTAGATGGTGAAATTGAATGTGGACCAAATGCCGTCTTCACTTTCAAAAGAGAAGGTTACGGCAAAACAGATTTTGATTTCAGAGACACCCTCGATGCGCTTTCTTATGGCGGGACATGGAAATTGTTTTTCAAAAACATGTCGTTCGGAATCAATGAATACAGGCGTGCCTTTTCAAAACCACTTTTTCTCAAGACACTACAAAGATTGGTGCCAGACTTGACAATGGATGACCTTAGACCAGGAAGGTCCGGGGTTCGGGCATTGCTTTTAAGTGCAGACGGCGACACCCGAGATGATTTCCGCATTGAATATACGGATCACAGTATTCATGTACTCAATGCACCTTCTCCAGCGGCAACAGCTTCATTGGCCATTGGTGGTCAGGTGGCCGAAATGGCCGAGAAACATTTTAGCCTCTAGAAATTATTGGACACAAAAAAAAGCCGGCATCGCCGGCTTTTTAAATTTTCTTTTGAAGGAATTACTTCTTTGAAATTCCAGTTGCTTGCTTAGGTGCAGCAACGTTCTTAGCGTCAGCCTTTACTTTTTTGGTGTCACCTTCAACACTTGCTTTTGCTTTGTCCTTATCGCAACATGCTTTTCCGTCAGCTGAAGCTTTTGACTTATCGCAACAAGCTTTACCATCCTTAGATGCTTTAGCGTCACTACATGCAGCCTTAGTATCAGCAGAAGCTTTTGACTTGTCGCAACAAGACTTTCCTTCAGCTTTAGACTTGTCACATGCAGCTTTTGTATCAGCTTTAGCGTCTGTCTTGTCTACTACCTTCTCAACTTTTGCTTTTTCGTCAGCTGGCTTAGTTGTTTGAGCCATAGAGGCAGTAGCAAAGAAAGCTACACATCCCATCAATAAAATCAGTTTTTTCATTTTTCTTGTTTTCTTGTTCAATTGTTATACAATAGCACACCAATTTACACAATTTTGGGTCCAAAGGTTACGTGTATCTTAAATTCTATTTCATTTTGGCGAATCTTAACAATCTAATCGCCCATGATTTTGAAGTAAATTGCAACAAAGTATAGAACTATGAAATCCATCCTTTTTTCATCTACTATCCTTCTTGTATTTTCTTTCACTTCATGTATTGAATGCATTGAAGGAGTAGGAGAAGTTACCGAAGAACGTCGTACAGTTGAAGACTATGATGTCCTTTATTTGAACTGTAGTGCCAATGTTACGGTAAGACAAGTAGGATCTGAAGAACTAAATAAAATTATTGTTCGCGCACAGGAAAATCTTTTGCCATTTATTCAAACCCAAATTGATGGAAAGAGGCTGGTTTTAGATGTGGATGGGTGTATTGATCCTTCAGACATGCTCGCCATTGATGTGATTACCAATGGATTGGTTAAAATAGTGCACAACGGTTCTGGAAGTATGGAAACGATTGGTGCTATTAAAACGGACGACTTGCGTATCAACCTTGAAGGCTCTGGTTCAATCAACGCCAAGTTCAAAGGCGATGAACTGGATATCAGCCACAATGGCTCTGGAAGTATTATTCTTATCGGAGATTGTAACAAACTTGATTTGACTTTGGACGGAAGCGGAGAAGTCAATGCGCTTGAGATGAAGGCGAATGAAGTAGTTATCAACTTAGATGGTTCCGGAGATATTAGTGCTTTTGCACTACAGGGAATAGAAATTTCCTTGTCAGGGTCTGGGAACGTGAGATACAAAGGAAGCCCACAAGACATCAAACAAAGCGTTGATGGCAGTGGGAAAGTTCAGAAGCTGGACTAAACTTTTGGAACGATTTTACGTTCACACATAGTGCGTAACCTTTCTCATGGGTAAAACCGAACGTGTACTCATTGCCATTGTCATTACACTTTTGCTGCATGCAATGGTTTTGACATGGATGTATTTTGCCCCGTATCTTAAAACTACAGAATCACCTGATCCATATATCGAGATGGACATGGTGGAGATGGAGGAAGAAGAGCTTCAAACCTATACCTTGGAAGAACAGTTGGCTCAAAAGATGGAAGAAGACATCGCCAACTTATTGGCTGATGCGAATTCTGAAAGAACCACTACGCGAACCTCAATCAGTCGGTCTGCTCAAGAAAAAATCCAACAACAAGTAGATGATGATTTGCGAAATCTGGAATCTGAAGTCCAAGGTGAACTCGATGCTAACCGCAGCGAGGATGCCCAAGAAACCTCTCAGGATAACAGCCTCTCAGAGGAAATAGATAATCTTAAGAACTACGACTGGGTCAAGGAGTCCTACAATGGCAAAGTAACGGCAGAGTTTGATCTCCTCGGCCGAGAGGCCAAAAAAATCCACATTCCTGGGTACAAGTGCAAAGGAGGAGGAGTAGTGGTTGTCAATATTGTGGTAAACCCCGCAG
>CAZKMC010000105.1:0-9153 GCA_964553485.1 uncultured Comamonadaceae bacterium | reverse complement strand
CTAAGATAACGGCTGAAACATGTCTCTCATTGTAACACGCCATAACTGCTCAGGTGGTTGCCTCATGCCCAAACATACTTCCCACCAAGCTTTTCAATTCCTGAAGCTTGGTATTCCTTTACCAGATTACTTAGAATAGTGGATGCAGGTAAAATGTTGTCAATTAACCCGGAAATCTGACCAATTTCTAATTCACCTTCAGTCAAATCTCCCTGGAACATACCTTTCTTGGCCCTTCCTTTGCCCAAAAGTTCATTTAATTCATCTTTGGTCGCACCGTGTAGATATGCGTCTTGAACACTTTGATAAAATGGGTTGTGCAACAAGCGAACTGGAGTCAATTCTTTTAGAGTTAGGGTTGTGTTCCCCTCCTTTGCAGATACTACAGCATCTTTAAAATGTTTGTGTGCAGATGATTCCTCGCTCGCCACAAAGCGGGTGCCGATCTGAGCGCCATCTGCCCCAAGTAACATGGCAGCTGCTATTCCTAATCCAGTGGCGATTCCTCCGGCAGCAATAAGTGGTAAGTCGATCACAGCGCGGACTTGGGGGATTAAGCAAAACGTAGTTGTCTCTTCTCTGCCGTTATGTCCGCCAGCCTCAAATCCCTCAGCAACAACGGCATCAACACCGGCGTCCACTGATTTCAAAGCAAATTTTGCGCTCGAAACCACGTGCACTACCTTAATGCCCGCCTCCTTTAAATGTGAAGTCCATGTTTTTGGATTGCCAGCAGAGGTAAACACCACCGGAACTTTCTCTTCAATAATTACTTCCATGTGTTTTTCTATATCTGGATACAAGAGAGGCACATTGACCGCAAATGGTTTGGAAGTAATTTTTTTGGTCTTTAAAATATGCTCCCGCAAAGTGTCAGGATACATGCTTCCAGAACCAATGATTCCGAGTCCACCAGATTGACTCACCGCACTTGCGAGTTCCCAGCCCGAACACCACACCATTCCCGCTTGAACAATAGGATATTGAATTTCAAAAAGTGTCTGAATTGAGTTGCGCATTGTTGCAGATTTTGTCCCAAAAATGAACAAATTATTGAGTGAATGCTTAACCTTGTGAAGGTTATTGTACTTACATTCTTTTTAATGTGAGCGGAATATCATATTTTTGTATCCTTAGCAGAAACAACATCTTCTTCATGAAGCATTTAATATTCGCTTGTTTATTCATCCTCTCTGTCTCAGCAACTGCTCAGTATAACTGGGAATTTGGGCTCGATTTGGGTGGTGCCAATTATCTAGGAGATATTGGTGGCAAGGAGCTCTCTGGACGAGATTATACGTTTTTGGACATGCACCTTAGTCAAACCAATATAGCCTTTGGTGCATATGGCAGATACAAGTTCAACAAGAGATTGGCAGTTCATGCCAACCTTACCTATTTCAAGATTGAAGATTTCGATTCAGAATCTACCAATCCCGCACGTGTTGCCCGGAACCTAAACTTCCGCAACAGGATGTTGGAACTTGGTCTACGTGGTGAATTGACAATTTTCTACGACAACGATGTAGGAGGGAAAGGGTATTACAACCCAAGCTATAAACTCTATTTATTTGGAGGAATCTCCGGTTTCAGAAGCAATCCCCAAGGTCAAATCCTTTATGATCCGAACAATGAGTTTGCGGATGTTTGGTATGACTTGAGACCTATGCGCACGGAAGATACGGGCAATGGCCAATATGAGGAGTATGGATATTATGGAGTTGCTATTCCTGCAGGAATGGGAATGTATTTTACCTTCGATAAGAAGTGGAGAATAGGATGGGAATTAAGCTGGAGAACAACTTTTACGGATTACTTAGACGATATTTCTACGGTGTATGGCAATCCAGAATTAATGAGCCCTGAAGGAGTGGCATTCTATAGCCAATCCAATCAGACCTTGATTAATGAAATTGCAGATCCATCCGCAGGGTCAATCGATGATCACAGATACGTAGATGGATTCCCCACTAAAAGAGGAGATGCTAGTGAAAACGATAGTTACGTAACAGCATCTTTTTCTGTTGGAAGAGTTATCCGCGGAAGAAGTGCTTTTTTCAATGCTAAGTATAGCTGGCTCAAGAGCCGCTCAGGAAGAAGATCACGTGCGAAGTTCTAATAGAACAAGCATGCCCAAAACATAATTGAAAAGACCGGCTTTTAAGTCGGTCTTTTTATTTGCGAATAAATTGAGTGAGTTTTGAAAGAGGCTTCCTCAAAAGGGTGAGTTTCCCTGGTTCCAGACCATTCATTTTCCACGCCAATCGATCTTCCTTGTTTGCCCGAATGCGATTTTTTAAGGTCACATTGCTTTGACCGCCTAAACGCATGTGTGCTGTAATCCTATTCAGATAGGACAAACTGATTTGGTGCTTATGAATAAAACGCAGCATCAATTCATAATCTGCTGCCGAGCGTAGCTCCAACGAATAAGTGCCAAATGCCTCATAGCATTTGCGTTTCACGAAAAAAGTAGGGTGAGGAGGCATCCATCCTTTTTTGAATAGGCCTGGTTCATAATCACCTGCTTTCCAATAACGAACTATCTTCTCAGGAGCTTCCCTATTGACATATACCAAGTCGGAATAAAGTCCGTCAGAACCATCCTCCACAAACCGCTGATGCACGTCCTTTATCACATTTTCATCAGCATAATAGTCATCACTGTTTAAGATTCCGATGATATCACCTGTGGCTAGATTCACACCTTTGTTCATAGCATCATAGATGCCTTTGTCTGGTTCAGATACAATGATGCCAATTGATGATTCATAAGACCTCACAATGTCCATTGTGGAGTCCTTAGATCCTCCGTCAATAATGATGTACTCAATGTCTGGATGTGTTTGCGAAACCACACTTTTGATTGTGCCTTCTATTGTTTCGGCACTGTTGTACGCAATGGTGATGATGGATATTTTCATGAGTCCATTGTTCGTTCTCTCACTACAATAGCAGGATTACCTTGATAAATTTGATAAGCTGCCAACTCTCCTGTTGCAATGGACCCGACAGTAAGAATGCTGTGAGTCCTGCAAACAGTGCCGGCAGTCACAACAGTCTTTGCTCCAATCCATACACCATCTTCCAGCACAATGGTTTGTATTATCAGATCGAACGACGGTTTTTTATAGTTGTGGTTGCCACATAAGAGCATTGCCCCCTGAGATATGCAAACGTGATCTCCAATATGCACCTTTGCCAGATTATCAATCCAAACTTGCTCACCTATCCAAGAGAAATCACCTATTTCCAACTTCCATGGATATTTGATGTTGACACAAGGTTTGATAACTACGCCCTTACCTACCTTAGCCCCAAAAACGCGCAACAAGCTTCGCTTTACCGAATTGAAGGGAAACCATGCAGGTTTGAAAAAGAGCATGTTGATCATATACCATCCAAGGCGTAAATGAAGAGGTCCTGGTTTGTACCACCTGTTGTCAAAAGAAGATAAATCTGTGGTTGGTTTCATGCGAATAATTCCAGGTTCGAACGGAGCGCCGATTCGTCATTTGCTATTTCTTTCCCCAAGTCTGCCGCTCCTTGGCAAAGATGAGTATATCCTTCGTTTTTCAAGTCAATACAATGTTCCAAAACTGCTTTGAAGACAAGTTTGTCTAGATTCAAGTCCCAACCGGCATTGCGCTGTTCTAAACTGCGCCATGGCGTTTTATTCGAAATAATAACTGGAACTCCTTCAAGAAAACTCTCCACAATTGCGTGGCCGTAATTCTCACCTAAAGTAGGAAGAAACAAAAAATGTGAAGCCTTTAATTTCCCAGGAATAAGTTGTGGGGCGATTTCTCCGTGAAACTTAATGTTCGCATGTTTAATCTTGGCCGCCCACTCTTGGCACTTCGCTAAATAATGAGTGTCCTCCATGGTGCCGTAAATGTCCCAGTCAATGATGCCATTATCCACTTGGCCCAAATACGTGAGTGCCCCTAAAATGTTTTTTTCTGTTGCAACGCGGGCAACAGTAACTAGCTTGATCGAACCGGCTTGTTTATTCAGAGGAAGAGAGATATCGGATGCTGGCCGACATAAATTTGGGGCAATTCTTATTTCGTTTGCCTTCGGAAAATGAAGTTTGATTTCTTCGGCTTCTTTTTCATTGGTTGCATGCCAACTGATTCCATTGAAGAGTCCAATCGCTTTGGCGATCGTCAAAAAGAGCTTTTTCTTTTTGCTATTCTTGGTAAGAGCGCCTTCCTTCAGCATCCCTCTTGGTGCAAGAATTGTCTTCGCTGAAAGGCCCATTTTACTGATTAGCCGCAAAGGCAAGAGCGTATATTTTTTGCTGAAAAGGCTGTTCAGATAAATCTTGTCGTAATCAGTCTCGGAGAGCAAAGCTCTAACATTGGTGGAGGTCTCCTGATATCGTTCTAGATATTTGACTCGGACCCTATTGTTCAATGAAACCCATTCATTTGGAGTGATATTAGGGTAGGGGACAGTGCATCCATGGTCATAAATACTTGTTACAATGCTGAAAGAATAGTCATTCAATTGAGCAACTAGATTAGCCATTGAACGAATTGGACCGCCTGCCTTAAACCCAGGCTCAAACCAATCAATGAATACCAGAATATGTTTATTGGATGCCATGCTCCTCCATCCAGTTTTCAAGCACTACTAAATGCCAAATTCGAGAGTAACTAATGTGCTTGGTTCCGTTCAAGAAGTGACTCCATAATCGTTGAATCGCGTCATTGTTAAAGACTTCACGCTGCCCGAGATTTGTCAGCTTTTCCTCACAAAAAGACCTTAAATCTTCCTTCATCCATATGGCCCACGGGAGGGTGAACCCCATTTTTGGGCGGTGTACAATTTCAGACGGCAACAGATCTCCCAATGCATCTACCAACAATTTTTTAGGGGTATGTGGGTGCTTAATTGGGTCTGGAATTCCAATTACGTATTCAACAAGTTCATGGTCCAAGAAAGGAACCCGAACCTCCAAGGCATGCGCCATGCTCATTTGGTCAGAATCTCGAAGCAAGACATGTTGCATATAGGTATCCATTTCAGCCAAACTCACCTTACTTAGATAAGGTAAATTGAAACCCGCTTTTCCAAATTCCAATGCCTTAAGTAGGTGCTCTTTCACTGAATTTGGAGGGAGAACCTTTCTTCCGGTAATATCCGAAACCCAATTGTCAGACAAAACCAATCGACTCCATGGATAAGCATGTTCAAGATCCAAATAATCCTCTGAGAGGATGCCTGTCATCTTTTCTGTAGCAACGGAAGGCTTCAAAGTTTGAAGAAGATTTCCACCTGCTTTGCGCATGAATTTTGGGAAGCTACCAGCCCATTTGTAATCCAGCAAAGTAGCAGCTTGTTTGAAAATAGCATATCCTCCAAACAGTTCATCCCCACCTAAGCCTGAAAGCGCCATAGTGATACCAGAGGCTTTGGTCACTTTACTTACCACATAGGTGTTAGGTCCATCCCCACTCGGGTGATCCATGGCCGAGAGAGCATCCGGAATCATGTTTCGAAAGTCATTCACATCCAATTTGATGTCATGGTGCTTGGTATTGAATTTTTTGGCCACTATTTCGGCGTATCGAGCCTCTGAAAATTCACTCTCATCAAACGTCACCGAAAATGTACTCACCGGATTATCAGAAACTTCAGCCATCAAGCCAACAATCGCACTTGAATCGATGCCGCCAGATAAAAAAGCCCCGAAAGGCACGTCAGCACGCATTCTCAACTCCACAGAGCGGGCTAATTTCTCCCGAATTTCACTTTGGATTTCTTTCGTGTTTTGTCCTTGGGCTTTGCCCGAGGAATTAGCCGCCAAGTCCCAATAGACCTCCGTTTTCATTTCATTGTCAGACAAGGTGACCATGGTTCCTGCCGGCATTAATTGTACTCCTTCAACTAAAGTAAAAGGACCCTGCACTGTTTGATAACGCAAGTAATCAACCAATGCATCCTGATTTAGTTTTCTGGGAACTAAGCCAGAAGCCAAAAGCGCTCTGATTTCACTACTAAAGATGAGCTGGTCTCCAATCTGAGCTAGATACAAAGGCTTGATTCCCAAGCGGTCTCTCACCAGAACCAACTCCTCTTTTTGGTGATCATACAAGGCAAAAGCAAACATGCCGTTGAATTTGCTCAAACAGTTTTTCCCCCATTTCTGATATGCTGCCAAAATAACTTCCGTATCGGTCTTGGTCTTGAAGGCATAATCATCCTTCAATTGGGCTTTAATCTCTATATAATTATAGAGCTCTCCATTGAATACAATCGAAAGTTGACCGTCTCCGGAATGGAATGGTTGATTCCCATCTTCTAAGGTGTTAATAATGGATAATCTACGATGACCAACTGCAACATTGCCTTTTTGAAAAACCCCTTCCGCATCCGGTCCTCGATGTGCCAGACAACGATTCATTTCTGATACTACTGCTTTGGGATCAGCTATGCCTTCAAGGCCGTAGATCCCGTTAATTCCGCACATTGGACATCGGTTTGAATGCGTCGATCACAATTTTTAGTCCTTCCTCTAAGGTAATCGGAGCAGCAGGCAAATAATTCTTCATCATTTTAATATCTGGACATCTTCTTGTCATGTCACCTTCTTCCAAAGGGGAGAGATGAACCACTTGTGAACTAGAGCCAGTCAGTTTGATAATTTGATGAGCCAATTGAACAATTGGAATTTCTACATCAGACCCTATATTGATCACCTGGTTCTTGCAAGCCTGCTGACGAAAAATTGCATGACACGCTTCCACATTGTCGTCGACATAGCAGAAAGTCCTTGTTTGAAGACCATCTCCATACACATGTAAATCTTCACCTTTCAATGCATGAAGTATGAACTTGCTCACCACAAAGTCCTTGCTTTGATTAGGACCATATGTATTGAAATATCTAAAAATGGTATAAGGCAAATGATACTCTTGCTCAAACGCCCGCAAGTATGCTTCCCCTACATTTTTGACAATTGCATAGGGAAGTCTTGAATTCAAAGGAGTAGTATGCTCATTCTGAGGGAATTCAAATGGTTCGCCATATACTTCGGAGCTTGAAGAAAAGTAAACACGTTGCACCCCCGTATTCTTGCAAAGGGTGAGGATATTCCTGATGCCATCTATATCACCAAGTACCTTCACAGGGTTCTTCAAGGTTCTTTGAACTCCAACCACAGCAGCAAGGTGAAAGACATAATCGAATTTCCACGAATGAAAAATACTAGCAATGTCTTGAAAGTCATTCACGTCGGCTTTGATGAACCGAACATTGTTATGAGAACTAGAGGGAATGTTTTTAGGGTCGCCGGTGGCTAGATTATCAACTAGCACCAATTCGTCTTCGGGATTTTCGGCAATGCGCCTCGCTAATGAGCTGGCGATGAATCCCGCACCACCTGTTATTAGAATTTTCGACATGGTGCTAAATTAACAGAATTCAAGGAGGGTTTCCTTCCAAATTTCTGGAGTTAGGTTTTGTGCAAGGTCATGGCTCTTTTTTCCCATTGCATGCAGCTCTTTTTGAGATTTCAAAGCCATTGAATTCATTGCCAGTAATAAGTCCTGTTCGTTTCCGGATTTAAAACTAAACCCATTGCTATTTCCTTCAACAAATCGAGAGGCCGCACCAATTTCGTTACTCACTATCATTGGTAATCCGGCTGCCGCCATTTCGTGAACCACCACACCCCAAGGTTCTTTGTGGCTTGGCAGGATGAATACTCCAGCCTTTCGGATATAATTTCCCAGATCCTGAGGTTGCACAAATCCCACATGCTCAATTCCTTCTTGAATCATTCTTTGTTCCCACAAATCACCTGTACCAAGACAAGTAAGGGTCCAGTCTGGATGTTCTTTATGGAATGTGCTGAAGGCATTCCACAGATCAAAAATACCTTTGAATTCTAGATAGCGTCCAACAAACAAGAAGTTCTTTGGGTAATCCACCACCTTTTCAAGGTTCTGCTCTTGGTAGTAGCCATTGAAGGTGGAAATGTCTGCACAATAGACGCCCATTTTTACCAAGTCTGAACTAAACCCAAGTTTTTTGGCAAATGATTGTTGTGGTTTGCCCGGTACCCAAACATGTGTGAAGTACTTACGTACATGCCACTTACTAGTGAGTGCGGCAACCTTTTGGCGCACAGATCCAATCCAGTGGTTGTCGAAAAGGAGTACGCGTTTTGCGTGGTCTGGAGCGAACTTCAAAGCTTTCAAATATCCTTTGTCTCCCCAGCCAGAAGTTAAAATTACATCAGGTCGAAATTCTTTGACCAAGTTTTGCAGTTCCAAATCGGAAAGGGCATTCCGCTCATATACTTTGACTCCTTCAATGTGTCTCAATTGAAAGGGTGCTTCCGGATTAATGGGCCATCTTACCAAGTGAATTTCCAGTTCGTCTTTGGCAAGATGCTCAATGCAGGCCAGCATGTATTCTGCGACTTCGGTATACAAGAATAGGATCCGCTTCATGTCAATACCGCGTTTGAATTAGAACCCTCCTCGGGCTTTAGCCCAAAATTATATGACTCTTTTAAAGCAGCTATCTCATTTAATTGCCGCTGGTTTTGCATTCTCAAATAATAGTAACACCAGAGGAAAAAGGGAAATCCATTGAGGAAATAGTGCCCTTGCCTTGCGAGATAAAGAAAGATAATTAAGAATAATCCATTGGACATTACCCAATTCAGATCATTCGCTGACCTCCTTTTAACAACCAGGTTCCTTGCCAAAAAGATGATCATAAAAGCCATTCCAAATATGCCTGTCTCGGACATCAATCTCAGGAACATGGAATTTGCATCTGCCTTGTTGAAGTTGATTTGGATGACATCACTTTGGTTGGTCAAAGAATAGCGGTCAAAGGCCACTGAGTGAGAGCCGAGCCCTGTTCCAAACCATGGATTTCGTTTGAAATTTTCTGTTGCAATGATATAGTTGTTGTACAAAACGAAACTTGATCCGTGGATGTCATAACTGTCTACATCATCCTCAAAGAAGATCTGTGCCGTTCCGTCAAATCGCTCTCGGAAATCATCTATTTCATTGTATGCGTAATAGAAGGAGCCGTAGAAAATAGGGACAAATATTATGGCATATCTGAAAAATCCAAGGTTCAACAACAACAGGAGGATCCCCAAGAAAATTCCAAAAATACCTA
>CAZKMC010000104.1:913-9224 GCA_964553485.1 uncultured Comamonadaceae bacterium | reverse complement strand
GGATCGTAAACCACAGGAAATGTTTTGATGGTAGGAAGTGCTTCTGTTTCAAAAGGGGCATTATCTATGAGGACAGACACTCCAAAACCGACCAGCAATCCTAAAACACCACCAACAATTCCAATGATGAGTGCCTGACTAATGAAGATGATTTTTACACCGTATCCTGAAAATCCTGTTGCTTTCAAAATAGCGATGTCGTTCATCTTCTCATAGATCAACATGTTTAGAATGTTGTAAATCCCAAAGCCAGCCACTATCAGAAGTGCAATCTAAACGGCATAAGTAATCATGTTTCGGATAGATGTTCCAGTTTCAAATTGAGCATTGGTGGTTTGGATATCTGTAGCGGTTACATCAAAAATTTGCTCAATGTCTTTGCCCATGTGAATGGCATCATCCATCTGATACATTTTGACATTAATGTCTGTGATGTAACTCTCTCCTTCACCAAGAATGCGCTGAACCATTTTAAGATTTGCATAGCTCTGTACATTGTCTACTTCCGCCAGTCCGCTTTGAAATATTCCCACAATTTTGAGATAAGTTCGGTCTCCCCGTACGTTTGACACCTGGATGCGGTCGCCAATTACTAGCGACATCTTCTTGGCAATTCCCGCACCCAAAAGCACTCCTTCTTCGTTGGTGTTGAGTGCGTCTGGAGAACCAGAAGTGATATAATCTTGCAGCTTGAATAAGCGCATTTCCTCATTCACATCAATTCCATTGAGAAGCCATTGAGTTGCAATGAACCTGCTAAGTAGAAAACTTGAGCTTTTACTTGCGGCGTGACACCTTTTACTCCTTCTCTTTCTTTGAGGTATGAAAGGATAGGTAGCGCATTGTGGATGCGGCTTTGCGTTTGTTTTGGCTTGATTCCATGTACCACATTGAGAGCATCTTCAAAAGGGCCGTATAAGTCAGATGCTTGGTTCTCAGAGGGTGTGATTTCATTGTATATGTGAACGTGTGGCGTTCGATTCAAAATGAGCCCATCTAACAACCCGTTTAGACCAGTCATGAAACTGACCATGATGATAAACGTGCCTATCCCAAAAGTAACTCCCAAAGCAGCAATGGAGCTTTGCTTGATACGACTCAGCAAGTGCGTCTTCGATATTTGTAGTATTACCCGCAGATTCATTTGACTACTTCTGGTTTGTGAATGACCATATCCGCACTCAATCCGGAAAGGATTTCCACTCGATCGAGACTCTGTAGGCCAATGGTCACAGTTACAATGCCGGAGTCTACTTTCACTTGATTGCCGGTTGACAGATATGACCTCGGAATACTCAGTACATTCTCTTTTTGCTGAATCACGATGTTTGCCTGGCCAGACAGGCCAGAATAAAGTTGCGGTGGAGGTGTTTTGAAAATAGCCTCTACACGGAAGGTCTGGGTGCGAAGATCTTTTTGAGGATACACTTTGACCACGGTGCCCTCAAACACTTCGGATTTATAAGCGTCCAGTGTAATCAAAGTGAGAAGGCCCGGATTGAGTTTGACAATGTCCATTTCATCTACACTCATTTCAATGATGTAATCATTGGCATCACCCATTGTTCCAATAGGTTCTTGTGGCAGCACCAGTTCTCCTTCTTCTTTGCTAATGAGGTAGATTTTTACAGCCTGTTTGCTGGTAATTGTAAAGTCCTTTTTACTGTTGAGCGCACTACTTAGGTTGTTCTTCTCCTGTTGCAATTGAGACTGCAGTGATTCTCTTGTATTCGCCAGTCTTAATTTGGCAAGACCTAAACTGTTTGTACTTTGATCATATGCTGCTTGACGATTGGTAAAATCAACCTCGGAGCCAATGCCTTGCTCCCATAATTTCTTCTGCTTGAAATAGAGCACTGAGTCGTTGGAAAAGCGTAAATCCGCCGACTCAATTTCGCGGGACAAAGATTTGAGTGGGCTAGCCGGTCCAGACAGATTGTCTTTTGCCTGAGTCAATGCCAATTGGGGTATTCTGGGCATTCAATTGCGGATTTGAGTTTGTAATTTGAAATAGAGTGTCGCCCTTGTCCACAAGCTGTCCTTCCTCCACATAGACTTTTTCCAATATTCCACTGACTGCTGCAAACAACTGATACTCATTTTTAGGTTTAAGCAAGGCTGATGCATACACACTTTCTGTCAAAGCAGAAACTTGTGGGTAGGCCTTATTTCTTCTGAACACCCACTAAATAGGATGGTCCCAAAGCAGGTCAATGTCGCCAGTCTAAAAGCCATTTTGATAGATTGAGATGATTTCATGATTGATTCAGTTTTTCGGCAAACTCTTCCAATGTAAAGTTAGGGCTGTCATTGTGGGTTGCGTGTGATGATTGTCATCTCACATGGGTGTTTTCGTCAGTCTTTGATGCACCTCACTAACCTGCATAAGAGCAGCACTTCCATGCCAGGGATGGAGTTCCATACTGAGTCGTCCGGCCTGTATTGCAGGGTCAGAAGCTGTTAGCGCTTCCGCTTCTTCAATCGTCTCCACATCAAACAAGTAGATGCCCCTGAGTTCCCCTTCGTCAAGAAATGGTCCCGCTAGAATCAAAATGCCTTCCTCAGCCATTTTCTTAATGTTCGCCATGTGGGCGGCCTGCATGGCTTCTGCGGACTCTGTGTCCTGATCTCTGTTTGGGCCAGCTTTAAGAAAAGCCATGACATAGCTCTTCATTCCATATTCGTCAGCACCCAGTTGCTGTGCCAATTCTTCATCGTAGCCTTTTGCCTGGTAGCCTTCTGTAGGGGCTCCTTCTAAGATTTCTATGGCACCTTCTAAAGAATTCGACTTTTGCTCTGAACAAGACCAAAAGCAAAATAGTAGGGCAGAGGCTATTAAAAATTGATTCGTAAGATGAGACATCGTATGAAAAGGGATTTAGTTCATGTAAAGTGTATTGCTCTTATTGCGGAGGTCAACCCCACCCACTAGGATACTTTTCAGATTTGCCAAATAGAAAGTCCAGCTTTCCAGACAATTCACATATAGGTTTTTGGAAGGGTCAGGTTCATCAGGAATTTCTGATTGGATGATTTCAACGAGTGTCCCTTCTTTTTGATGTGTCATTTTCACATCTACTAAACAATTACCAGAAAAACGGAATTGGATGTGATCTCTATCGTTTGCAGCAGTGATAAGTCCTTCTTCTAAGCTGTTGTCATCGTATCCGTGCCACAGCCAGGTGTAGTTGTCTCCAGCTTGAATCCCTTATTTGGTTCTTCGTACCTCTCCTGCTGGTGTTTTGAAATCTGCGGTGCGCAAAAACCAACTTAATAGGCCATGGGAGGTGGTCCATGCTTCATAGACCTGCGGAACAGGTGCTTTGATAAGCCCCTTCCTAATGAACTGACTCCATTTGCTCATTGCTCAATACTTTTTAACAAGGTAGCACAAATGAAAAGGCCGTGCTAAATGATGAGATATGAAAGCCCCGCCAAAAAACAGTGCATGAAAAAGCCCCGCTATCGCGGGGCTTAAGTCAAAAAACGATATGTAATCTATATCCGTTTAGCTTACGCTACACGTACATTAACTGCATTCAATCCTTTTCTTCCTTCTTGAAGATCAAAAGTTACTTCGTCGTTCTCTCTGACCTCATCGATCAATCCAGAAACGTGTACAAAATACTCTTTGTCAGAGTCTTCATCTTTGATAAAACCGAAACCCTTCGAGTCGTTGAAGAATTTCACTGTTCCATTTGCCATAATAAAATATAATATTGAATAATAATTGGCAAATGTAACCATTATTTGTCGCCGTCTAACGTGAATCGGTGTAATTCGTTGATTTGGTGTGTTTTTTGGCGAATGTTGGCTGTTTGAAAGGTCCGTAGGCGTCTAAAAAATGAAGTACCAAAAAGCCCCGCAAGTGCGGGGCTTAGGTAAAAAACGATATGTAATCTATATCCGTTTAGCTTATGCTACACGCACATTAACTGCATTCAATCCTTTTCTTCCTTCTTGAAGATCAAAAGTTACTTCATCGTTCTCTCTGATCTCATCGATCAATCCAGAAACGTGTACGAAGTATTCTTTGTCAGAATCTTCATCTTTGATAAATCCGAAACCCTTCGAGTCGTTGAAGAATTTCACTGTTCCATTTGCCATAATAATTGTTGTTGATAATAATTATGACAAACATAAAGATATTAGGCATCCAACCCTAGCTTTTTAACCAAGGTTTAAACATTTTTTGTCAATATATCACCGGAGAAACAGTGCATGAAGCTTCTGTGAGTACTATTAAGTATGGATTAAGTGCGAATTATGCCCTAGATTTTGATCAAAATCTAATTTGAATTTTAAGTGGAAAATGGTCGTCTAATCACATGAAATTGAGTGATTTGACCCACTTTAGTTGCTAACAATCATGCTTAAGTGCCCTATTTTTTCTTCCAAATCAGGGTGTGCTTCATACTGTTTACACTTGGAGAATGTAGGGTCAACTCATCGTCTTTCAAGGTGTAATACCTGAGTTGTGATGTCGCTTCCCAGTCAGGAACGTTGCAAAATTCCACATAATGTTCTACCGTACTGTCCGTGCAGTCATAGCTCCCAGAATAGTTGTAATACCTGCGGGCCGCCTGTCCCAACAAGCTATCTGATACCTGGCTGCGGTTTTTAGTTCCAAGTTGATTTCTGGAAAAATGCGCCAATGTTAGGTGCACTCTTCCTTCATTATAACAGAGTTCACCTCTGGCATCAGTTCCATATGGATATACTATTTCTCCTACTTCCGGGCTTGCTTCCCAGCTCTGAAGTGTCCAACATCCTTCTAGCTGATATTCTTTGTTGCTCTTACAGCCAGAAAGCCCCAAAACACTTACCAGTAATGCGAGACTCACGTTCAAGATCCAACTGCTTTTGGTCGATAACTTCATGCTACAAACATACAACCTCATATCGGTTGATGTGAGCAGTCGTTTCAATTCGGATGTCGTAATTTTGTGCCCATGAAAGTTGTCGTGAACCAACTCATTTGCTCCATCCTTTTCGTTTGCCTGCCGTTTCTCACTGGGGCGCAAGTGTCTGCGTCGCAGAATGTGGTTTATGGCGAAGTGGAATATCTCCGTCAACAATCTCCTGAAAATGTTTTCCGCATTTTTCTAGACCGGGAGGGACACCTTTATCCCGAAACTCTTATTTCAGATGAGGACCTCAGGTCAGCCGACGCCTCATTGTTTCAATGGGCAGAGGCTCGTCCGCAGGAATTTGATTTGATTTTGTACAGTTACGAAATCGAACTTCCAGACAATACAGAACAGGCTGAGCGCTTTGAAGCACTTCAGGAACGACTTGCCCAAGACTGGATTTCGCGGTTGAATGGGGTGCTGAAAGATGACGCAGTGCTCAATGTGTTGGTGCATGGGTTTCGGAAGTCTGTGCATCCGGGACAAAGCGCAAGGACATCCGTAGATGACATTACTACTCTGCGAGAGGCACTTATGAAAGACCCGCCAGCTGGGAAAAACATCTACTTGGAGGTCTACTGGGACGGGACATTCGATTGTTGTTTCGGAACCAAATTACGAGAGAATGCGAGGCTCTTTGAGTTGTTCGAAACGGAAGCTCGAAGAAATGCAGTGGCGGCAGGCTATGGTTTGCGCCGAGTAGTTTCAGATTTGATTGTTGACCAGTTGAATGTGGTTACACATAGTCTAGGTGCCCGGGTAGGAATGAGTTTGTTGTTGGATGCATATGTTGATGCTCAGGTTCCGGGGAAAGAGTGGCACACGCCCCAGCAGGCGAAGGTCAAAACTTTGTTGGTAGCACCTGCCATTGACGGCAAAGAGGAGTTCAGCCATTACCAGGATCGATGCTCCATGCTTCCATACCAGACGGCGGATAACTATGAGATCATGGTGCTTTTTAACCGCAAAGACTTCGTTTTAAGGAAGAAGGACCCTATGTTGTATTTGTTTGGGCCGGGGGCCCGAGGAAAAGGCAGCACTCGTCTTGGCTGTGATCGCTTTGGGATGGTGAACAAGGTCCAGCGCAAGCTTCACTCCCTCGGTTTTCCCGATGCTTTGCAGACCATCGATTTCCAAACTATGGGTCGGTGCCACTTGGTTAAGTGTTATGTCCGTGACCCTCAGTTTGAAATGGCTCTTGACTTTCTGAGATAGCCTAGCAAATGCTGGAATGATTAGATACGCTGCTGGCAATCCTCCTCGGCCGAGAGGCCAAAATAGCTTTGTATTACAGACACTCAGCCCTTTGAAAAATGTCTATATTTAATCTGAACTACATAATACCCGTTTATATGAAAGTGCTCAGATTTCTGACATTTATAGCTTTACTCTTCACCTCTGATGCTTTTGCCCAGTCAGATTGCAAAGTGCTGAAAGAGGGCATTGATACCTCCTATGAAGGCGATTGCAAGAAGGGCTTAGCCCACGGAGATGGCGTGGCAACAGGAACGGATACCTATGAAGGAGAATTCAAGAAAGGTTTACCACACGGGCATGGCAAGTACTTGTACACCACGGGAGATCAGTATGAAGGACAATGGAGCAAAGGGCTCATGAATGGGAACGGCGTGCTTGTACGACAGATTGAAGGTCGAGATTCTACACAGGCAGGAGTTTGGGAACAAGGGATTTACTTAGGAGCTGAAAAATTGCCCGCCTACCGCGTCAAATACAACAATGGTGTGGTGCGCTATAACATGAACCGAATGGGTGAGGGTAACAAAGTTGAATTTCGGTTTTATCAAAATGGCACCCCAAATGCAGACGTGCGGAATGTGGTCTACAATATCTCTAGCGGCGACAAGATCCAGGTCAGCGGCGTTTATGGGGTGAATCAGGTTGAATTCCCTTTTACATGCAGAGTCACTTACAAAACATGGAACAAAGTACGCTCTCAGCAATATGACGCTGTACTGGAATTCATCATCAATGAGCCAGGGAATTGGCAGGTAACGCTGAATAATTAGAGCCTAGAATAGGGAGTTTTGAGTCTGGAGACTTGAGTTTGGAGACTTGAGTCTGGAGTTTTGAGACTTGAGTTTGGAGAAGTGTGAGTGTGAAGTTCAGAGATTTACCCATTACCCATAGTCATTATCAAAGGTGTTTATTGATCTCATCTTGAAGCTCTCTTTTTAGCTTCTGTTCTTTCTCTCTAGCTGCTTTTTGGAAGTTTTCGAAATTCTCAACCGTTTCAACAAGCTCTTCTTTACTTGCTTTGGTGATGACGTTGCTGCGTTTAAAGCGAATCACATAAGTGACCAATAGGGCCAAAAGCACCGCTACAAGTCCCCAAAGGATAATTCTATACGTGGCTTTGAATACTGGAACTCCCAGAAGAGCCATGTTGTCTTTTTCCAGCGACACATTATTGAGGTTTTCTTTGGTTTCACTGAGTTCATTTTGAAGGTTGCGGATCTCGACTTCCTGATTGTCTATGCGCAATTCCAATTGTGAAATGGCTTCCCTTTCCACGCGCAACGAATCCTGCACGTGGCTCAAAAAAGTGTTGAGCCAAGTTTGTTTGACCACTTTGAAGGACTGGTATCTGTTTGATTCGTCCATCATGTAGTCAAATTGACTTTTTAGTGTTCCACTGTCCAATGATGGCTCTGGCTCAGAGTCTTGGGAGAAAGAGGAAAGGGGTGCAGAAATAGCTGCACATATTAGGAATGCGGTGAATAGTTTTTTCATCGGATAAATTCAATGTTTGAGGCAAGGCAATTGCAAATTACCAATACCTATGAATGTTTCGCGCGCTAAGGTCTTTGAACTTCAACAATCGGATGTTGGGAATGAGAATTCGATGTGGTTGAGCGGTTATTCTTGGTTGGAGGGAGGTGGGTGAACGTACCGTGTGTTTGCAATAGGGCTAAAGATGTGTTGCCCCTACAGGGCTTGATGAAATGCGGGGGCGTTTTTACCCCCGCGCTTCCGCACGGGGCTATGGATAGATCGCCCCGCTGGGGCTTGGGGGAATTGTGCTGATTCGCATTCTCCGCGTTTGCCTACGGGGCTGCTGTACTGTTGCCCCTACAGGGCATGAGGGAATTGTGCGGACGTTTTTTACCCCCGCGCTTGTGTACGAGGCTACTGCACGATCGCCCTTTCGGGGCTTGGAGGACTTGTGCTGATTCGCATTCTCCGCGCTTCCGCACGGGGCTATGGATAGGTCGCCTCGCTGGGGCTTGGGGGACTTGTGCTGATTCGCATTCTCCGCGCTTGCCTACGGGGCTACTGTACTGTCGCCCCTACAGGGTTTGGACAATTTCAATTCGTAATTTCGGCGATAGCTGTCAGGTTTCGGAGGCAGCCGTAGAGCCCGCTAGGGCGGCATTCTCATA
>CAZKMC010000104.1:0-903 GCA_964553485.1 uncultured Comamonadaceae bacterium | reverse complement strand
TTAGGTGGCGGGGTAATCGAAGCAAAACCACCTCAGAGCCCGTAGGGCGAAACTTTGCGTTCAACAAATCGGTTACATTCCCAACAAACCAATTTGTAATTCGTAATCTGTAATTACGGCGAATGCCGTCAGGTTTCGGTGCCAGCCGCACCTCCAATTTGTAATTCGTAATCTATAATTACGGCGAATGCCGTTATTTGCACCTCGTGAAAATTTCAAGAAAAAATAAGTCAGGGGCAGTGGGGTTCATCTTTGTGACCTTGCTGCTGGATGTTGTTGGATTGGGTATCATCATTCCTGTGTTGCCAAGCCTCATTATGGAGTTGACCGGCGAAGGGTTGAGTGTGGCTTCTGAGTATGGCGGCTGGCTCCTGTTTGCTTATGCTTTCTTTCAGTTCCTGTTTGCCCCCTTGGTAGGAGCACTTAGTGATCAATTTGGTCGCCGACCTGTGCTATTGACCTCCCTATTTGGATTTGGAATTGATTACCTCTTCCTTGCTTTTGCTCCTACCATTGCCTGGTTGTTTGTAGGAAGGGTTATTTCGGGAATCATGGGTGCAAGCTTCACGACGGGTGCAGCATATATCGCAGATGTAAGCCCCCCGGAAAAACGCTCGCAGAACTTCGGACTCATAGGAGCCGCCTTTGGTCTGGGATTCATTATTGGTCCCGTGATTGGAGGATTATTGGGCCAGTACGGCCCACGTGTCCCATTTATTGCGGCAGCCATTTTATCCTTGTTGAATTGGCTATATGGCTACTTTATTTTGCCGGAATCTCTGGAGAAAGACAAACGTAGAAAGTTCGAGTGGAAGCGTGCCAATCCATTGGGAAGTCTGCTGAATGCTCGACGTTATCCTATCATTTTGGGACTCCTTTCCGCCTTGGTTTTTGTGTATATCG
>CAZKMC010000103.1:1885-9228 GCA_964553485.1 uncultured Comamonadaceae bacterium | reverse complement strand
ATGGATAGGTCGCCCCGCTGGGGCTTTTTTCGGCTTGGTGCCGGTTTTTTTTCGGCTTGGTGAGGATGTGGGTATTAAACATTACTCCGCTGTTCTCGATACACGCTGGATGAACCCGCCCTAAGATTCATCCTTCCCTAATCAGCGCACTCGAACTGACAGCGAGCGTCTTCGCATTCAACATTGGGCATTAAGCATTATCTCTCCGTTTTCACAAACCTATAAATGCGACCATCATTGGTGACTAAAACATACACTGCGGATGGTAGTTCAGAAAGAGATAAAGTCCCAGAAGTATTAGACTGCAGCAGTTCTTGTCCCGACACATTTCTAATAGAAAATGCAATACTTTCCGGATTGAAAATTTGGAGCTGCTCTTGAACTTGAGTATTGAGCAATTTGAAGACGGCGGGAGAATGCTGATCGACTAAACTCCCAACGCATTGTTCTGCAACTTCCTGCGCGGTAATGCAACCGGGCGAATTGGATTCTATGAAGTTAGACCCCCAATTCAGGAGATGCCCGCACACACTTTCTACCGCGCATTGCGACAATAGGGTATTTTGGGTAATCTCCAGATTTGAAATCCCGTTCGGGTCCATGTTTGCGATCCCAGAAATGTCTTCTAGGACATCGTTTGAACGAAGGGTCAAAGAGCCGTTATTGCTCAAAAGACTTTCAAACCCTTGCAGTGATGATACTGCGGGACAATTATCGATAATAAAATAGCCGCCTACGCTTTCAAGTCCGGAAAAACCGGAGAAGCTCGTAAGGATGGTGCAATCGCTTATGAAAAAATATCCGCCAACTGTTGCCAATTGCGAAATGAAATCACAGTTGGGAAGCGTTTCATTTTCATCCACACGGAAGTAACCTCCTAGACTTGTAAGATTCTGAAGTCCTTGAAAGCTCTCGAAATTGGTCTCACTGGTGTGGAAGTTTCCTTGAATTTCTGTGAGGTTAGCCAACCCCTCGAAATTGGAGAATGTACTTTCCTCGACATACATATTGCCGGTAATGACTTCGACCGACTCGAGTCCTGCAAATGAAAAGACATGCCCTTGCAAATTCACCCCACCCAAAGAAACCACGTTTTCTAATCCCAAGAAATTCTCATGTGCTGCTGCGTTGCACTCGCCATCTCCACCGCACTTGATCACACCTTGAATCTCTACCACTTGTTCCATACCAATGAAATTGGCTGCATCTCCAAGAATCACATCACCCTCAATGACTGTACAACCCGGGTAGTTGGTGGCGAAGTTAGTCGCCACATTCTGATCGAGCATCACCAAACCCTCTGATAGACAGCTGTTTTGGGACAGGGAATAAAAAGGAATCAGGAATAGCAATGCAGGAACAAGATGCTTCATTTGAGATAGTTTGAAATGCAAGTTCGGGAATTTCCTTACATCCTCACAATCCTTACTTGCTCATTACACTCTGCACTTTCTAGTTGAAGCACATACATCCCTTGTGCCCAATGACTGCAATCAATTAAAAGAGATGGGGAGTTTAAAAGATGCTTTTCAATGAGTTGACCTTCTGCAGAAAATACAGTGAGAATTCCCGAGGTTTGATGACCAGCGAGTTGAACAATCAATTGGTCCTGCACTGGGTTTGGATAGACTGAAATCGGGCCTAATTGCTCTTCGTTGATCGCCACTGGCTGATTTACACTCCATCCAATGTCTGCCAGCGCACCGAGCAATGCCAAACCTGGTTCGTGGACCACTTGTCCATTAGCAATGGAAGGTGTGAACAAGCCATTTCCTGTTGAATTAGGAAAGGTAGCTTCATCGAAGTGGTGGATGCTGGAGCCAAATTGAAATGACCCGGGAGCAAAGATCTTAGGGGAAAGGTTGTTGTTCCCGGAAGTCGCACCTGCTCCAATGAAGTGCAAATCTCCAGAAACAAATGCACTTCCCAGTTCTGTAGATGGGTTTGTGAAAATGTCGGTATCGATGATGGACTCTCCATTTCCATTGGCAATGAAGCTGTCCCAAATGGAAGGATAACCATCCAAGTCTGGAAAAGGAAATGAAGTGCTGATTGGAGCAAAATCAGATGCCGTAATTTCTCCCAACGACCCTGACCCACTTGAGTATTTCGCCAAAGAAACTCCACCTAATCCATGTACGATCTCATGAAGCACTACGGACACAAAGTCCATTTGTCCTGTGCCTAGATTTCCATCTGTGCCGAAATAGAAATTCACGGAGCTGTTCATGAAGATGTTCATGTCAGCTTCATCGGGATTGAGTTCTGAGCCCTCGATT
The DNA here is from genome assembly GCA_964553485.1 of uncultured Comamonadaceae bacterium. Classification (GTDB taxonomy): domain Bacteria; phylum Bacteroidota; class Bacteroidia; order Flavobacteriales_D; family Sanyastnellaceae; genus CAZKMC01. Next base: position 6,949 of record CAZKMC010000103.1, on the reverse strand, counting down.
GAATTAGCTAGAGAAGTGGCGTACCAAACATCTGAAACTTCCGCAGATAAGAAATTGATCGCTCCGTTTGGGATACATTGTCCAAGGGGACCAAAACTAGTGAGGTTCATGTAGTACAAGTTGACTTTAATAGGAACTTCAGAATTTAGGTAACCACTCCATATGTCTGTGGCATAATCCATTGCAGTTTCCAATTCGGTAGGAGCGTCATAGAAAGTGACATCAAAAGTACTTTGAGCAGAAGTAAAAGAAACGAGAACAACAAAGAGAGACAGCAGAGAAAGTTTTGTTTTCATGGTTAAAATTTATGTTTATCAATCTAGTACTTAATGCCCTTTTGGAATTTGACACTTATGCTTCAGTGACCTCTTGATAGGCGGGTAAAATGAAACGTTTGAAATAAATAATCATCAAACTGGTAAGTGGAATCCCAATCAGAACGCCCGTAAAACCGAGTAGATAGCCCCAGATGCTAATAGCCAGCACCATAATGACAGGATTCATCCCCACGCTTTTCTCCATGATTCGCGGATTCAACAACAACTCCTCCAGTAGACTGGCCACCACAAAAACTCCGAGGATGATGCCGAAGTAAAACAAGAACGAATGATCGCCTTCAGTCGAAAGAACCAGACATCCCAAACTAAGCGGAAGCAAGGCTAGGTATTGGAAATATGGAATGTAGGATAATAAGATGATCAGGATTGTGAGCAATACGGTACCGGGTATATCCAGGATTAAAAAGGTGGCTAAATAGAGGATCCCCAGCAAGAATACTATTTTACTTCTGAGCTGGAAATAGCGCACAAAACTCTGGTTGAAATCGCCCACCAATACACTCATCTTTGATTTTATGGAAGGTTTAAAATAGCGGCTGGCAATGGAATCGAAATAACTGAAATTGAATAGAATAAGAACGAAATACATGATGGTAGAAAACAAGATGGTCAACACACCAAAGGACGGTCTGTTGGTCTTGGCCATCTCCTCATCGTTTGTACCCAATCCGGAAAACATTTGTTGTAGCGAAGATTCAATGGCCTTTGTGTCAATAGTCGAAAAGTCGAAATGTTGAAATTGCACAGCCAGTGAATCAGCTTCAGAACGTAATCTGCCTTCGATTTCTTCGCGATTGAAGAACCTTCCCACAACAGATTGCACTTTTTGTGTGGTTTCATCCATGGCATGTTGATTGTCCGCAACCAGCACCGTAAAACTGTTTGAAAATCGCTTGAAATCATTGTTGACGTAATTTGCCATCAACGTAACACCAAGGATAGAAACAACGGTGCACAAGACTAGAAAAAGGAGAACTGAGGCGCTCCAATTCCTCAGGCGTTTTTGAAACCACTTGATTATTGGAGCTACGGCAAAAGCCAAAACAAGACCAATAAAAAATGGCAATACAATTCCGTATAAATAGTAACCAGAAAGGACAACAGTCAACAAAAAAATGACAAGTAAAATTTCATGTTTGTATTTCCCCATTCAAAGAGATGTTAGACGATTAATCGGTTTGACTTTTATTAAACCAAGTCGAAAAGATTCCGCCGACGGTAAGTTAGCAAATAGGGCATTAAACACTTATTACGATCGCGGGCTACCTTTTAAACTCAGCACAAGGCAAAACACAAGATATCAGATTCGAAGATGATAATATATATCTTTCTCCACCAAACTCCCCATACATGGAAAACCTACCTGCTTGTCCTAAATGCAAATGCGAATATACCTATCACAATGGGGAGCTAGTGGTTTGTCCGGAGTGTTTCCACGAATGGAGTCCCGCAGAGGCTGCAGAAGAGCTCTTGGCCAATCAGGTGCTAGACGCGAATGGCAATCCGCTTCAGGATGGGGATTCTGTGGTGGTGGTGAAAGACCTTCCGGTGAAAGGCGCTGCAAAACCTGTGGTCAAAGCCGGCACCAAGGTGAAAAATATCCGGCTAGTTGACGGAGATCACAATATTAGTTGCAAGATCGATGGTTTTGGAGCCATGGGGTTGAAGAGTGAGTTTGTCAAAAAGGCCTAGATAATAGCTAATAATTAGTAATTAAAAGCTAATCCTTGTTTGATGGGCGCTGGCGCGTTTTCTCTCGCTGGCGCGGGTCTGTGACTCGTGTCTTTTTCTATCCAAGGTTAAATCCTCGTAATTGATGATCCCGGCCGGATGTATCCGGCAGTACGTCAACCCCTCACTCACACTTAAGACTCAAGACTCGAAACTCAAGACTCGAAACTCAAGATTCAAGACTCACTTCACATAAACCGTCTTCCGATTCATGAACTCCATCATTCCGTCTTTGGCTAATTCTCTGCCATAGCCGGAGGTTTTTTCTCCGCCGAAAGGCAGTCTTGGGTCAGACTTGACCAACTCATTCACAAAGTAAGCCCCGTCACTCACGCGGTCTGCGTATTCAAGGGCTTTTGGGATGTTGGTGGTGCATACGGTGACACCCAATCCGAATTTTGACATCTCGGACAAGGCAAATGCTTCGTCGATGCTCTTGGCTTTGATCATAGCCGCCAGGGGACCAAAAGTCTCTTCGTCAAAGGCAGCCATTCCGGGCTTCACATTCCCAAGCACGGTTGGTTCATGGTAGCAGTTTTTTTGCTTTCCGCCTAGTAAGAGCTCGGCACCTGCGTTGATCGATTGGACTACTTGTACCTGAAGTTGATCCGCAAGGTCTTTTCTTGCCATTGGACCTACCTTGGTAGACTCCTTCAATGGATCTCCAGCTGGTAACTTGCTTACGGCATTTGTGAATTTCTCTACAAATTCATCATATATACTTTCCAAGAGAATAAAGCGCTTAGCCGCAATACAACTTTGTCCGCAATTCAGCATTCTGGCAACCAAGGCTGTTTGGATGATCTCGTCAATGTTGGCGTCTTCCCAAACGATGAATGCATTGCTTCCGCCTAATTCAAGGAGCGACTTCTTGATGTATTTTCCGCTCAACTGAGCCACAGCAGAACCGGCTCTTTCGCTTCCCGTAAGCGTAACAGCTTTGATTGCATCATGACTGATGATAGCCTCTGTTTTGTCGTGGTGCACGATCAGATTCTGAAAGACCCCATCTGGGAAACCCGCCTTTCTAAAAACATCTTCAATTTGAAGGGCACAACCAAATACATTGGGTGCATGCTTCAAGATGCCTGTGTTTCCGGCGGTCAATGTAGGTGCAGCGAAACGGAACACCTGCCAAAAAGGAAAATTCCAAGGCATGATGGCGAACACTGTACCAATTGGATCATGTCTCACGAAACTCTGCTGAGCGTCTGTGGCGATGATCTCATTCTTCAGGAATTCTTCCGCATTCTCCGCGTAGTAATCACAGACCCAAGCGCATTTGTTCACTTCTCCTCGCGACTCGGAAATTGGTTTTCCCATTTCCAGCGTGATCATCTGTGCATACTCCTCCACATTCTCTCGCAGGACTTCCCCCGCGCGCACCATGAGTGCCGCTCTTTCTTTGAGCGATACTTTTTTCCAGGATGCAAATGCAGTTTCTGATTTGATCAATACTCCTTGTAGTTCTCCTTTACTCTGCTCTTGGTAAGAGCCAACTACTTTTCCGTTGTACGGATTGATACTTTTGAATTCCATGTGCTTATTTCGCTAAACTACCCATTACGGCAGGTTGCTCTTCTTCTTGTTGAATAGGTGTAGAACTGTAATTGTTATGGATGGCATTGATCCACGATTTTGCACGATCAGTCAATTCAAAATCATCTGTCATCATTCGGCCGCGAGCTACCACAATACCCATGTCGGCACCTTCATAGAGGTAATCTCCTTGTTTGGTGATACGCAGGAAGAACGCCTCATTTTCAGTTTCAACTGCTCTACGGTGCGTATCCATTCTATTGAACAAAATGTGCCCATTGTCAAAGATGCGGTAGATTCCTGAAGAAGGAGCTGCGTCTACGTATTCAACGGTATCCTTCGTGTGCTTGATGACCAATTGGCTCCAGCTGTCTGTGTTGCGCTGCTTGGACCAACGCTTGTTGATCTTGTCCACATTGATATGGTAATCAACACCCATCCATTCCATGATGTGGAATAAGTACAAAGGCGCATCTGCCAGTGCAAACACAGCGTGGTTGGTGATCGAACTTGCACCCGTTACTCGTGGGTTCAACTCACCAAGGTAGATCTCTCCATTGTCCTGATCAATCAAAAAGTCCAACTCGAAATACCCTTTGTAGCCTTCTTTGCGCAACTGATCTCCAAATTTCTGGGTGTATTTACGTGCAGCATTGCGGATTTCAGGAGTAAATGAATTTGGATAGATCTCATTTCCGCACCATCCACCTTTGTAAGGAGTCAATTCTTTGAAACCAACAAGCTCAGTCATCAAAGGAGCAACAATAGTCCCGTGTTGCGTTACACAGGCTTCAATTGCAGAACCTCTGCAGTTGATGCGCTTCATGATCTTCACCTCATCCTCTTTGTAGATCTCTTCCTCATACTTCTTGAACTCTTCTTGGTTCTTGATGAAGAAAGTAGTGTGTCCAGAATCTCCAAACGGAGTTTGAATCACAAGGTCAGTACCTAGTTCTTTAGAAACTTCTTGTAGATGCTTCCAGCTTTTGACTTTAGAAAGTACATACGGTACACACTTCACTCCTGCTTTTTCAGCAATACGGTTGGTGTTTACCTTGTTGTCCATGAAAGTCCGCATTTCAGCACTCGGGAACATAATTTCTAGTCCCAATTTTTCTGCCAACGCTTCTGTTTCCTCATTGAACATAAGGAACATTACTTTCCCGGCTTTCTTCCCCTTATTTCTTCTGCTTAGAATGAATTCCTGAACTTCAGGATGCTGAAGAAGGTAGTTATTGATGTCTTCAATGCTCTGAAACTCGTCGTGAGGGATTTCTGTTTTTGGCGAAAACACGTTTGGATGCTGCCCATCGAAACACTCGATGTGGCAAATAAACTTGAATCCTTTGATCCACTCATCCGCTCCAAGCAAGTTGAAGTTTGTTGCAGAAATAAAATAAATAGGCTCCTCATTTTTGTAGAAGAATCTTCTGATATCAGCAATCCCTTTGAGGAT
>CAZKMC010000103.1:0-1875 GCA_964553485.1 uncultured Comamonadaceae bacterium | reverse complement strand
CTTTTTCTTTTTGGTTTTGATAGACATTGTATTGTTTTTAACTGTTATGTATAGCAGGCTTGGCCTTTGGTTTTCCCATTCCTAATGCTCCCATTGCGGTAGCGGTTTTCTGCCGATTCAAAACAGATGCTTTGAATACTCGCAGACCGAGGTCTGCACGGTATCCGTGAATCTCTTTAACGTCAAGTTGGATCATAAAACGGAGAATCTCCATACTGACCACTTGTCCAGGCACCAACACGGGAAATCCCGGTGGATAAGGAATGACAAACGAAGAAGCCACAAGCTCTTTGCCATCTTCTAATGCCGCTTTGCATTCTGGCAGCGACATATATTCATAATTTTTCTCGTCGTAAGCCATGAAATAAGCCTCTCTCAAGTTGCCGCCAGGCACACCTGGAACTGCTAAGAATGAAGCGTGGAATCGACTAAAATCTGGAAGTGGCGGCACATCCTGAGTCAACGACTTAATTCGCTTCTCTGCTATTTCACGTTCACGATCATTCATAGAAGCGAACTCTTCATCCAATTCTTGTGCTATCTGCAGCAAGGCATTGGTGAGGAAAGCTACACTTCCACGCGTGGTTCCAATGTTCGTCATCAGAAGCACAGTGTTGCGCGAAGTCTTGTTGATCTGGATGTTGAACTGATCCATCAAGTACTTGTTCTTGAATGTATCTCCGTCTACACCAGTCTTACCAATAAACAAGGTGATCTTTGTTGGATCCAGCATGAACTCGTCTTTGGCCCATGCCTTTTCCATGCGGTTCCATCCAGCTTTGGAATCATAATACTCCCCAAGTTTCGACTCTCTGTATTGATCCGGAATGAAATCCTTCACGGTCAAGACCTCAAAATACTTACTCAATAGCGGATTGTCATTCACCTTGGCTCTGAGAACCATGGCCATCTCAATACATTTTTCCACCATTCCAAACCCCTCGAACTGCACCTGTCTTCTTCCAACATCCAAAGAGGCTAGAATCTGGTAGTTCGGTGAAGTCGACGTATGCGTCATGTACGCCTCAAGGAAAGTGTTTTCTGTTTTCTTGCGGTAATCGTCGTCCCAAATATGAATCATGGAACCTTGACGGAAACTGCTGAGTGTTTTGTGCGTGCTCTGAGTAGAATACACACGTATACGTACCTCATCAGGATTTGGAAGCGTAGGATGTTCTCCTTTACCCAATTGTTTGATGTGCGCTTCGTACTTCTGTCGGTATTCAGGGCTTTTGTACTTGGCAGATAGTTTTTTGGCATTGTACATTCCTGTACGTTGCTTGAAAGTATAGGTAAATCCTGCAAATGCAAACCATGCTTCATCCCAAAGGAAGATCATGTCTGGTTTGATTGCCAACACTTGCTCCATCATTCGATGTACATTATAAACCAATCCGTCAAATGTGGCATTCGTCAATAAGAGCATTTTCACCTTATCCAACCTTCCGGCAGCTTTCAGTGTATGCAGTTTATCCTTGATGGACTGAAGCGGAACAGCGCCGTACATCGAGTACTTCTCAATTGGATATGAATCCAAATAAACCGGGTAAGCACCAGACAATACTAGCCCGTAGTGGTGCGACTTGTGGCAATCTCTGTCAATGAGCACAAGGTCTCCAGGAACAACCAATGCCTGAAGCACAATTTTATTGGCTGTAGACGTTCCGTTAGTTACAAAGAAGGTCTTCTGAGCACCATAAGCTTTAGCAGCCATTTCCTGTGCTTTTTTAAGCGTACCGGTTGGCTGAAGCAATGAATCCAACCCACCTGTGGTGGCTGAAGTCTCCGCAAGAAATAAATTCCGCCCATAAAAATCTCCAAAGTCCTTGATCCACTTGGATTTGAACACAGAGTTTCCACGTGAAATAGGCATGG
>CAZKMC010000102.1:4151-9393 GCA_964553485.1 uncultured Comamonadaceae bacterium | reverse complement strand
ATTCTTCCTATGGGGATTTTGATTTTGATGCTCCTGATCATCCAACAGGATTCGAATACATGGAATATAGCCAGTATCCTGAATCAATGCCGCCTCTTTTGAAGTTCAGCTCTGATGTATACAACTACGGAGCTAACGTTCAAACAAACTGTTCCTTGCATACGAAAGTAATTGACGCCACTACCATGACTGTTTGGTCAGAAGGCGGATCTGAACCGGATGTGATGGATCCTGAAGAAAAAATCAACTTCCGTACAGACCCATATGCTTTAGGCGGAGTGCAGGGAACTTACAATGTGGCTTTCCAGATGTTCCAAGCTGAAGAAGAAACTTCTCCTGAGAACAATGTAGATACACTTCAATTTGAAATTACAGATGTGATCTATTCTAGAGATAGATTAGAAACAAAGGGTATTTATGTGCCAAGTTCTGTATTTAATGGTACTCCTTATGAAGTTGGAAACTTCTTCCTTATCACAGCTGCAGATCAAGCCTGTCACTCAGTTTCAGTTGGCATAGGCTTAGGATCAAATGTAGGTTCTACTGTGTATGGAGCAATTTATACCGTAGATCTTGAAAATGGTCTTGCGGCAACAGAAGTTGCAAATACAGGTGAATTTGGAATTACTTGGGAGTCAATCAATACCGTAGGCGACAACAACTACATGAATATTCCTTTCCCTGAGCCAGTTGCACTAGATCAAGGAACGGCTTATCTATTAGTTGTAGGTACACCTGATGGACCAGAAAATGTAATTTTCCCAATAAGTGGTGATTCTCCTGAACTAACCTCAATGGTGAGATTCTTACCAAACAACTGGTTCTATTTAGTGCGTACGCCAATGGTTCGAATGAATCTTGGTCCAGTTGTGAGTGTTGAAGAACTAAAAGCACCTTCAGCTCAAATGGAAGTGTTTCCAAACCCAGCGACAGAAAACTTCGCACTTAACATTACCCTTGAGGAAGCAACGAAAGCCCGTGTAATCATCTATAACACAAATGGAGCTGCGGTAAGAAATATCCCTCTTGGTCAATTGAACAAAGGGTCTCAACAAATTGACATCAATAACCATGGTCTTGAGTCAGGATACTACCTGGTGACTTTAGACTTGGGTGGAGAAAGAATCAATAAAACAGTAGCCATTTTCAAATAAACCTGCATTTCGGTTACAAACTAAAGGGCTGCCTGTGTGCAGCCCTTTTTCGTTTTGTAAATTGCGTCCTCAAAGTTGTACTCCATGGGCATCAAAGCCGCGCTCAGTAAACCATATGCAAAGTTCATTGTCAAAGGCATTTACAAGGATGCTAAAAGAGCTGTGGACTGTCAAAAAGAGGTGTTCAATGATTTGATACGCCAAGGGGCCAAAACGGCTTTCGGCAAAGATCATGGCTTTGCAAACATCGAATCACCCAAGGAATTTAGGCAAAGAGTGCCTGTGGTAGATTACGAAGACCTTACTATTTACATCACCAGAGCTAAAAATGGAGAGTCTGATATCCTCTGGCCAGGCAAACCCATGTATTTCTGCAAAACCAGCGGAACTACCAGTGGAACAAAGTTTATTCCGCTTACCAAAGACTCTATGCCCAATCACATTCATGGAGCGCGGAACGCCCTGCTTTGCCATATAGCAAATTCCAACGCTTCCGGTTTTGTAGATGGCAAAATGATCTTCCTTCAAGGGTCGCCAGAATTGCATTACCTGGAATCGGGTATCCCTTATGGCCGGCTTTCAGGCATTGTGGCCCACCACGTTCCAGCCTACCTTCAAAAGAATCGTATGCCGAGTTTCGAAACCAATTGTATAGATGATTGGGAGTTGAAGGTAGACACAATTGTAGAGGAGACAATCAAAGAGGACATGACCCTTATCAGCGGAATTCCAGCTTGGGTGCAAATGTATTTCGAGCGAATCCTGGAGAAAACAGGCAAAAAGAAAATTGCTGAGGTATTCCCAAATTTTGACCTCTTTGTATATGGTGGGGTAAACTTTGAGCCATACCGTCAGCGCTTCGAACAGCTGATTGGAAAACCTATTCCAAGCGTGGAACTCTATCCCGCTTCAGAAGGATTCATAGCATACCAAGACGCAAAGGTCGAGGATGGTTTGTTACTTAATATTAACTCAGGAATCTGGTTTGAATTTATTCCGGCAGACAAATTCTTTGACGAAAATCCACCCCGTCTCTCTTTAGAAGATGTAGAAATTGGAGTCAATTATGCTTTGATCATCAACAGCAATGCGGGACTATGGGGCTATTCAATTGGAGATACCATCAAGTTTGTAAGCTTGGATCTCCCTAGAATTAAAGTTACCGGCAGAATCAAACATTTTACTTCAGCTTTTGGAGAACACGTGATAGCTGAAGAAGTAGAAGCCGCAATGGCGGAAGTGCTCCTTTCATTTAAAGCAAAAGTCTCTGAATTTCATGTGGCTCCCCAAGTAAGCCCGGCTGCTGGATTACCCTATCATGAATGGTTCATCGAATTCGAGGAAATGCCAGATTCATTGGAAGAGATGGCTCTGGAACTAGACAAAAGGATGTGCCAAATGAATCCATACTATCTGGATTTGATCCAAGGAAATATCTTGCGCACCGTGGTCATTACACCACTTCCATCGGGTGCCTTTCATGGGTACATGAAATCCAAAGGGAAGTTGGGCGGACAAAACAAATTACCTCGTTTGGGCAATGACAGACAAATGGCAGAAGTACTTGAAAAATATTCCCTCACGTAAACGGCATACATCTTCCGTCATTTTGACGTTATGAACTACATGCGGATATTCATTCTTTTTTGTTTCGGCCTGTTAAGCATAGTGTCAAATGCCCAGGTCACGGCTGAACCAACCAAGGTGCAATATGGAGAGATGGAAAAAGGATCTGACAGAGTCATTGATGTCCTTCTCAAAAATTCAGGTCCCAAAGACACCTACATGTTGCGCTCAGAGTTTGATCCGGAATATTCGATCTTATTTTCATCCAGAACCATTCAACCAGATAGTACGGTTACACTTAGGATCAAGTACAATCCAAGAAAATTAGGCACACACAAAGACAAGGTGCCCATCTATTTCACCACCATGCAGGAGCCGCTGATGATGCAGATAAATGCGCAGGTGAATTACGTGGATCCCTCAAACAACACCGCGTGTCCGAGCTTTAGAAATCGTCCCTCAGAATGTTGCGCAGATTGGTTGCTCACTATCAACGTGCGCAATGCAGAAACGGGCAAGCCAATTCCAGGCGCTCAAGTGAGGGTAGTGGAACAAGGTGTGGTGCAGGCAAAGGCAAAAACAGATTCGCGGGGTCAAATTGAAGGTGAAGTCCCTATTGGTTATTACCTTTTGCTGGCATCCGCCGAGGAGTTTTTACCCACAGATTCTGCCATGTATGTCAATAGACGAAATAACCTGGTAGATCTTTATTTACAACCCAAAATCACAAGCACTCAGCCCGAAGATCCTTTCGAAGAAGGAGTGCTCGCGGTGGTAGAGGAGGAGGAAACTACCGAGCCTGAAAAGATCGAAACAGGTACCATAGATATCCTTGAAACGACTGAAGAACCTCTCCTCGCGCCGATAGGTGCAGAAACTGAAATGCCCACTACTCTCTACGCAAAAAACAATGTGGTTTTTCTTATTGATGTCTCTCAATCTATGGCCCAGAAGGGAAAGTTGGAGTTGCTGAAGGCTTCCATGCTGCGGCTTGTAGAGGCTTTGAGAGATGTGGATCAGGTGGCAATTGTAACTTATGCTTCGCAGGCAAATGTGGTGCTCGATGTGTCGCATGCCACAGACAAAACAGAGATGATCCGAGTGATTCAAAGTTTGGAAGCGGGGGGAATGACGGCCGGGGCAAAAGGATTCAAAGGGGCGTATGCCATGAACCTTAAGAGCTATTTGGAGGACGGGAACAACCAAGTAATTGTAGCCACTGACGGAGCTTTCAGAAAGGCTGACCACAACAAAATCGTGAAGATGGTGAAGAAGTTCCGCCATAAACAAGTGCGCACCACCGTCATCGGGATTCGATCTACCACGTATGCATCTAAAGTGCTGAAAGACATAGCAGAAAGTGGTGACGGTAGCTATTTGGCGCTGGATGATTTTGATGAGGGACAAGAATTGCTACTGGAAGAGATCAAAAAACAGTCGTTTATAGGGCGCTAATATTATCTTTGCGCCATGTCTAAGGCACGTCCATATATGGTGGGGATGGCTGGCGGAAGTGCCTCTGGCAAGACGTCCATTCTCAATGCGCTTACATCCGAGTTTTCTCCGGAAGAAGTAGCCCTGCTTTCTCTCGATCATTATTATTTTCCACCGGAAAAGCAATCTAAAGACCCGCAAGGCGAGTTGAACTTTGACCTCCCTCAATCCATGGATGAGCAGCGATTTTTTGAAGACCTTCAGAAATTGATGCGCAATGAGACAGTAGAAAAAGAGGAATACACTTTCAATAACAAAGAAAGAGCCCCGCAAATTATTCAGATCAAACCTGCTCCGATTGTCCTTACGGAGGGACTTTTTATTTTCCATTTCTCTGAGGTTAAGAAACTGTTTGACCACAAGATCTATGTGCATGCGGATCCGGATGTTCGCCTAGAGCGCAGAATAAAAAGAGATCAAAAAGAAAGAGGCTATCCAGAATCAGATGTGAGATACCGATGGTTGAACCATGTACGTCCCGCAGATGAGCAATTTTTGGAGCCTTATCGAAAAGATTGTGATCGTGTGATCATCAACAATGTTTCCTTTGACCAAGAAGTAGAAGAGTTAATTCTATTTTTTAAATCCATCCTGAACCAATGAAAGCAATATTTTTTCTAGGAACATGTTCCACTTGTCAACGAATTTTAAATGATTGGGCGCCCATACCCACCAATATGCTGCTTCAGGAGATCAAAAGCACGCCCATGACAGCCTACCAAGTTGATGCAATGAAGGAGTTGGCGGGTTCGTATGAAGCATTGTTTAGCAGGCGCGCCATGAAATTTAGATCCATGGGCTTGGGAGATCATACGCTCACGGAAAAAGACTATCGCAAATTGATCATAGAGGAATATACCTTTTTGAAAAGACCAGTATTGGTGTTTGAGAACGAAATTTTTATTGGAAGCGCCAAAAAGACTATAGTAGCAGCTAACGCACGTTTGCATGTCTAAGCAAATGCCGGCCCATGTGGCTCTTTTTGTAGTTGCAGCGGTGTATGGTGTCAATTATCTGGTGGCCAAGGG
>CAZKMC010000102.1:1425-4141 GCA_964553485.1 uncultured Comamonadaceae bacterium | reverse complement strand
CCAAGGGCCTCATGCCAGATGTCATTGGCCCCTCGGGCTTCATTGCCATTCGAGTGAGTGGGGCGGGCATTTTGTTTCTTTTACTTTTTCTGTTCAAGCCGGAAAAACTTGCAAAAAAGGACATTCCAAGACTTATTCTGTGCGGAATGACAGGCGTTGCGGCCAATCAACTTTTCTTCTTCAATGGGTTGGCTATCACTTCTCCAGTAAATGCCAGCATCATCATGACCTCCAATCCCATTCTGGTGCTTCTCATGTCTGCGGTAATCCTGGGGACAAAAATAACCGGCCGGAAAATATTGGGAATCTCATTAGGAGCAGCTGGGGCGGTGCTTTTACTGTTGCTAAGCAATCAATCCAATTCTGAACATGTGTCTACTTTGGGTGATATTTTTGTCCTGCTAAACGCCACCAGCTATGGGATCTATCTGGTAACTGTAAAGCCCCTGATCACCAAATACAAGCCAGTTACGGTGGTGTTTTATGTGTTTTTATTCGGCTGGCTCTGCGTGTTGCCTTTCGGATGGAATCAGGCCATGGAGGTGGAATGGGTAGCGTTGACAGCTGCTCAATGGGGAAGCATATTTTACGTGGTCATCGCCACCACGTTCGTAGTTTATCTGCTCAATATGTTCGCCTTGAGGCAAGTTCAACCAACCGTAGTGAGCGTCTATATTTATTTGCAGCCTCTTATGGCGGGACTAGCAGCATTAGTCTTTGCGGCTTGGGGACTTACTGATTACACGGGAGATATTGATTTGCCACGCTTGCTTTGTGCCCTGCTCATTTTCATTGGAGTGTACTTGGTGAGTTTTCAACCCAAAAAAGCACCACTCAATACTTGACAATCCTTATCTTTAACAAAACCCTCTGAACATGGCCATTCGCAGACCTTTCAATCTTCAAAACTGGATCAATGAAAACCGGGATTTGTTAAGACCGCCGGTTGGAAACAAAAATCTCTACGTGGATAGTGGTGACTACATCGTCATGATTGTGGGTGGTCCAAATGCCCGTAAAGATTACCACTACAATGAGACAGAAGAGTTGTTCTTTCAATTGGAAGGCGACATCAACGTGCGCATCCAGGAAGATGGGAAAGCCGTAGACATTCCGATCAAAGCGGGCGATATGTATTTACACCCAGCCAAAGTGCCGCATTCGCCGATGAGGTCAGCTGGCTCTGTGGGACTAGTGATTGAGCGCAAAAGAACGGATTTAGAAGCAGAAGACGGACTACTTTGGTTCTGTGATAATTGCAACAACAAACTTCACGAGACCTATTTCAAGCTCAACAACATCGAGAAAGATTTTCTACCGCGTTTCACGGAATTCTACGAATCTGAAGAACTCAGAACTTGCTCCCAATGTGGACATAAAATGGAGGTTGACGACAGATTTACAGCATCTGAATAAGTCGGTTTTTTTGGGCGGAGCCCGAGGAGAGGTGCAACCTGTGCTCAGTTGAATGCGTCTGTAAAGAGAATCAACCTCGGTCTACAACCGCTAATCAACTACTCATGCGTCATTCTCTATTTTCTCGTCTTTGGCTTCTGACTTTTCTGGTAATCCCAACCTTATCCTTTGCGCAACCAGATTGCCCAGACTTCATTAATTACACTTTGAGTGATTGCCATCTAGTGGCTGAGATTGCCTCGTTTGTAGAAGGGGAGTCTGTGACTTGGTATTTCAATGATGGAACAGAACCTGTAACCGGCGGACACTTCATTGAGCACACTTATCCGCAGTCAGGTGCCTATCAGCTTTGCGCATTCTATACAAGCCCGCTATGTCCCGATGGAGTGGAGCTTTGTACCCAAGATATTATTGTGGAAGGTTGCGGAAATCCATGCGAGTTGGATGTGACCATCATTCCTGAAGACTGTAATTGGTATGTGTTGGTAGCCGAAAACTATCCTGAAAATGCAGTTATTGAGTGGATGGTCAATGGTGTTCTACTGGTGAACCAAGGAAATGACATTGCAGTGGAAGTTGGAGAAAATGAGGTGATAGAAGTTTGTGCCCAATATGAAACCCCAGAATGTCCTGAAGGAGTTTTTTGGTGCACGGCCATTGACGGCGAAGTCTGTGCAGATGACTGTCCCGATAACATTTGGTTTGACACCAATGGATGCTACCTGGTTGCAGAAATCGGCTCATTCATAGAAGGTGAATCTGTGACATGGTATTATGGCAATGGCACCTCTGAAGAAGGAGGCCATTTCACAGAATATACATATTCGGAATCAGGATATTACCAGTTGTGTGCTTATTATACAAGCCCGCTTTGTCCAGAAGGAGTGGAGCTTTGTACAGATGTTCTTTACATTGAAGGTTGCGGCAATCCATGTGAGCTAGACATCACCATTAATGCTGGCGACTGCAATTCGTGGGAATTCTATCCTTTCAACTTTCCTGAAAATGCCCAATTGTTCTGGTCGGTCAATGGGGATTATGTTCAAGACAACAATCAACCATTTACTTTCCAGCCGAATGCTTTTGGGGAATATGAAATTTGCGCTTTGTATGAAACCCCTGAATGTCCTGAAGGAGTTTTCTGGTGTACCACAGTAGTGGCTGAAAGCTGTGAGAGTGAATGTCCCAATGAAATCTGGTATGAATTGGACGGCTGCCATCTTATTGCTGAAATAGGCTCCTTTGTAGAAGGTGAATCTGTGACATGGTATTATGGCAATGGCACCTCTGAAGAAGGAGG
>CAZKMC010000102.1:0-1325 GCA_964553485.1 uncultured Comamonadaceae bacterium | reverse complement strand
CAGGATATTACCAGTTGTGTGCTTATTATACAAGCCCGCTTTGTCCAGAAGGAGTTGAACTATGTACGCAAGACTTCTATGTGGGAGATTGTGAAGGAGAGTGCACCCCAATCTCATTTGCCATTGATTCCTTTATAGAAGAAGGCGGTCCAGTAGCGGTCACTTGGGAGTTGTCTAATGACGAAGGAACTTTCAATGGTTCCGGAGTTGCTCAATTCTCAATCAATGATCCATTCTATGACGGTGAAGCGTGCCTGCCAGATGGCTGTTACACCATGGTCATCGAGTCAATGGATGAAAACGCCATTTTCAATGAAGAATCTCTCTCGTCTGCCATCTTTGTGAATGGTGAACAGGTCAACTATAGCTGGGGACCAGAATACGGAGACCACACACTCACTTATCAATTTGGTATCAACAGCGATTGTGGTGAAGAGGATTGCTATTTAGAAATTGCAGCTATCCCTCAGGAAGATGGAAGCTGGTATTTTGAGGCTTTCCCGTCTAATCCAAATGCTACGGTCGTCTGGAATTTCGGAGACGGTACAGACGCTTCTGGCCTCTATGTGCCGCATATTTTTGAGAATCCAGGTATCTATGAAGTCTGCGCATATTTCGAGTCAGAGGATTGTCCTGAAGGCGTTTTACAATGCGTAACCGTGGTGGTGGGAGACGAAAATGATTGTACACCGGTTACCTTGATTATCTCCGCATTAGAAGTAATTGAAGAAAACATGGTCTTCAACTGGACCTTGGAAGGAGACGGAGAAACCCAATATGGGGAGTTCGTGTTGCATGCAGAATGTCAGTCCACGGTGCTCCACTTATGTTTGATCAATGGTTGCTTCGTTTTAGACTTGGATTTGCCTGGCGGCGAGGAGAGTATCCCTCTATGGGTCACGATGTTAATTGACAATCAGTTGGAAGAAGAGATGTATGTTGAACCTGGAACCGATTCTATAGTGATAGATTTTGGTGTCAACACGGATTGTTTCAATTCAATTGAAGAATACCAAATTGAATCCAATGTATATCCTATTCCAGCTAGTTCAGATCTAACTGTTGAAGTGCCAACTACTCATAATGTAAACTGGACCTTGAGAAATTTATCAGGAGCCATTGTTGCTCAGAACCTAGCTATTGGAGGGGTGTTCAACATCTCCATTGGAGATGTTGCTCAAGGCCTTTACATCCTCGAACTTCAACATGATGGTGTTTTTGAAAGACAGCGAATTCAGATTATCCGCTAGAATATTTGGGACTCAAAATGAGTCCCATTTTTTTTATTGAGAAATAGCGAAGAAGGGTCGGTATCGTTGGTAACA
>CAZKMC010000101.1:0-9464 GCA_964553485.1 uncultured Comamonadaceae bacterium | reverse complement strand
TTGGAGCACCGTGCTTTTTCTAGAGAAGGATTTGCTAACGGTGCTATACATGCAGCAGAATGGCTCAAAGGAAAACAAGGAGCCTACACGATGCGCAACTTATTAAAGCTTTAGAATTATGGATTTACCTTGGATACTGTTATTCATCCTATTGGGGTTGTATTTCGTCACTTTACCTTTTCTGTTTAAAAGAGCGGGAAAACCAAGCTGGCAAGGTGCCGTGCCGATTCTAAATTTTTATGTCTGGCTCAGGCTGATTAATCGACCGTGGTATTGGCTGCTCCTTCTTTTAGTTCCAGGAGTAAATCTATTGATGCTCGCCATCATGAATGTGGAACTGGGAATTGCTTTCAATCAAAGAAGTGCCGCTCAACAGTGGTATTTCGGTGCATTGCCATGGATTGCCATAACTGATTTGGCATTTCGCAAGAAAGAGGTGGCATTTGTAGGCCCTCGTGATTGGACCAACAAAAAGAAAAGTATGGGTAGAGAATGGGGAGAAGCCATCCTTTTTGCCGTGGTTGCCGCTTCTGTGATTCGTACATTCTTCTTTGAAGCATTCACCATTCCTACTCCGTCGATGGAGGGAAGTATGTTAGTAGGAGACTATCTTTTTGTGAGTAAGCTCAGCTATGGGCCAAAGTTACCAATGACTCCTGTTAGCGTTCCATTCATCCACAATGCGATGCCTGGATCAATGACCAACTCTTATGTGGATTGGTTTAGCCTTCCATATTTCAGATTGCCTGGCCTTGGGAAAGTGGAACGTTATGATCCTCTTGTATTTAATTTCCCTCAGGGAGATACAATCATTGTGGATCCAGTAGCATCAACCTTTGACTATTACCAAATCATCCGACACAAGGCGATCAACCTTGCTGGAAGCATGGAAGCTTATTTGGAAAACCCGTGGGCTTATGAAAAACAGTCTCGTCAGTTTTTCACCAATCAATACGGCATTAAAAAACGCCCGCTGGATAAGCAGGAAAACTACATCAAACGTGTAGTTGCGCTTCCGGGAGAAACCATCGAAATACAGAACAGACAGGTCATCATTGATGGCCAAGCGGTTGAAAACCCTCCTGGGCTTCAATACAACTACTTGTTTAGGCTTAAAAATGAAGCGCAATTAACACTCATGCGTGACCGTTTGAAACTGACCGACTTAGATTTCGGAGAGTCGCAAAGTGGATCAGTAAAGAAAGTAGCACTGACAGATTCAGAATACGCTCAGCTTCTCAAAATGGACATTTGCGACACCATCGTTGCACAGGATCAGTCTCGACAGAGAGGAACCTTAGACGTGTTCCCAAATTCTATGATGGAGCCATATCGTTTTTGGGATGCGGATAATTTCGGCCCAGTTTACATCCCGGCAAAAGGGGGAACCATCCAATTGAATATTGAAAACCTTCCACTCTATCGCAGAGCTATTGAATCATTTGAAGGAAATGAAGTACGTGTTGAAGGCGAAACAATTTTTCTCAATGGAACACCTGCCACGGAATACACCTTCAATATGAATTACTACTGGTTGATGGGAGACAACAGACATAATTCATTGGATGCAAGATTCTGGGGGTTTGTACCAGAAACGCATGTGGTAGGAAAGGCAGTATTTACTTGGTTTTCCAAGGCAAATGCTCAGCAACAGGGAGAGGATAATGCCGGAATCCGTTGGAACCGAATGTTCAAGACCGTGAAGTAACAATGCAGTCTGTATTCCCATTACTTTCATTTGGACCTGTGGCAATTTACCTGGATTTGATCCAGGCTGAAAACCGCATAATTGATCTGGGAGAGCATTTTGTAAAGCAGAGCTACCGGAACCGGTTTGATATTGCTGGGCCTAATGGTAGACAAACAATTTGCGTTCATATTGCAGGTTCTAAAAGCAACTCTCAAACCCAATCTGAAAAAAGGTTGTTTGATGATGGTTGGCGCAGAATTATGCTCCGTTCGTTGCGGACTGCCTACAATTCCTCTGCTTTCTATGAACATTATGGCCCTGAACTAGAAGACTTCATTGCTAAGCCCACCACCACATTACTGCAATTCAATAAAGA
Source organism: uncultured Comamonadaceae bacterium (assembly GCA_964553485.1). Lineage (GTDB taxonomy): Bacteria > Bacteroidota > Bacteroidia > Flavobacteriales_D > Sanyastnellaceae > CAZKMC01. Next base: position 7,398 of record CAZKMC010000101.1, on the reverse strand, counting down.
CTCATTTGAGTTAATTGCAGATTGGCTTCAAATTGAAAGTCCTTCATTTGCACAATCATACATCGAGCCTTCTAACGAGATTATTGATTTCAGAAAGGCATATGACCAAAAAACATTCAACAAATCAAACAAAGTTTACAGGCAAGTTTTTGATGCCCGACATGGTTTCATGCCCAATCTCAGCATCCTCGATCTAATTTTCAATCTGGGGCCTTCGGCAAATGAATACCTCCGCCAAGATGCTTGAGTTCAAATGGTTATTTCTCAAGAATAATGTCAAGGACAACCAAACGATTATCTTCGACTTTGAAGTAAACGATGTAATTCCAAATCATAGAACTGCGGAATTCACCATCAAGAGTGGCAAAATCAGCAGGCTTCGAGCCTGAATTATAATTGACGCTAAGCTTTCTGATATGATTTAAGATAGCCGTTCTGGCATCTTCAGCTCCAATAAGCGAGGTGCTCTTAAGTTGACGCACAATTCGTTGCAACGAATTTGACGCTCTGTCCGCAATTACTACACTCTTTTTTGCCATGGCTCAAAATTACGAATAGAACACCATACAATGAGTTCTTTAAGAGGTTCTATATTTGAAAAAAAATCAACCATGAAGTTCATTGCACTCATTTGCGCAGGATTGTTCCTAATTTCAGGGATTTCTCATTCACAAAAACTCACCATTGAAGAATCTGTTCTTGAACGGTTTGAGGCTCTTGGCCCGGAAAACCTTGAACAATTGCAATGGATTCCCGGTTCAGACAAACTGAGCTATGTGGAGAACAATAGCTTGATGGTTAGTAGCACTTCTGGCAAGGCTAAATCTGTGCTTGGCCTCACAATGCTCAACGGTGCAAGCACCCTCGATTTTGAAAACTTCCCCACTATAACCTGGTTAAATCCCTATGAATTCTATTTCAAGAAGGAGCAAACTTTCTACCGTTACAACCTTAAATCAAAGAATGCAGAAAAATGGGTGAATCTTCCCAAGGACAATGCTAACGCGGATTTGCACAAGGCAACGGGACATGTGGCGTACACCTTAGAAAACAACCTCCATATTATTGCTGGAAGGACTCAAAAAGCTGTGACTGCTCATGAGGACGGGATTGTAGCCGGTCAAGCAATTGCCCGATTTGAATTCGGTATCGTCAAAGGAACATTCTGGTCCAATTCAGGTCAAATGATTGCTTTTTATGAAAAGGATGAACGCGGTGTGGGCCAATACCCAATCCTTGATGAAACGAAAGTGCCAACGTCTGTTGAAATGATTCGTTATCCAATGGCCGGCACCACTGGAGAGATTGCCAAAGTTGGAATACATAATGTGCGAACTGGAAACACAATCTATATCAACGCCAACAATGGTGTGCTTGATGACAGCTACTACCTCACTAATGTAACTTGGGGGCCAGAAGACAACTATCTATTTGTGGCCGTGGTCAACAGAGCGCAGACACAAATGTCTTTACAGCAATACAGCACCGTTACTGGAGAATTTGTAAAAACCATTTTTACTGAATCCGATAACAAATATGTAGAGCCAGAGCATGATGTGATCTTCTTACCTGGAAAGAACAATGAGTTTTTGTGGTTCAGTGAAAGAGATGGATTCAACAACCTCTATCACTACACCACCTCCGGCAAATTACTTGGCAGCACAAAAGCCCAATTTCCGATTACCAATTTTGTTGGATTTGTTGGAAGGGGTCAGACAGCAATTATAGAAGGTACAGGAAACAACCTCACAGAACACCACGCGTTTCTGCTGAATCTGAAATCAATGTCGCTGCAAAAACTGACAAAATCTGCAGGAAGCCACCATGTCCAAATAGCGGATCTGGGAAATTATTTAATCGATACTTGGTCAAGTATTGATGTCCCCAGACGAATTGAAGTACTCACCAACAGCGGTAAAACGGGGGCAACACTTTTGAATTCACGCAATCCTTTGGAGAGAAGAACGGTTGGAACTACGAAGCTGGGAACACTTCCCGCTCTGGATGGAACGGAGCTACATTATCGCATGATCATTCCTCCTAATTTCGACTCCAGACAGACCTACCCTGTTTTGGTTTATGTCTATGGAGGTCCACACCTTCAATTGGTTACCAATAGTTGGTTGGGCGGAGCTCCATTGTGGATGCATAGCTTGGCCGCAGATGGCTACATCATCTTCACCGTTGACACAAGAGGTAGTGCCAACAGAGGTATTAAATTCGAACAAGCTGTTCACCGCCAAATGGGTATGCTTGAAATGGATGATCAAGAAGCTGGGGTGAATTTCCTCAAAGCCCTCCCATACGTGGATGGCTCAAGAATGGCCATACATGGATGGAGCTATGGCGGATATATGACAACTTCGCTCATGCTCAAAAAGCCTGGAATGTTTAAAGTTGGCGTTGCGGGTGGCGCTGTAATAGACTGGAAGTTCTACGAAGTTATGTATACAGAAAGGTACATGGACACTCCTCAGGAAAATGAAAAAGGATATAAGGAAGCCGCTCTTACCAATCATGTTCAAAATCTGGAAGGCAAACTCTTTATGATTCATGGGGCACAAGATGCTACAGTGGTGATGCAACATCACATGGCATTTATTAAAGCTTGTGTGGACAATGGGGTGTATGTAGATGAGTTCATATATCCAGGACATGCACACAATGTTAGGGGAAAAGACCGGGTACATTTGATTCAAAACATTGTCGATTACGTAAAGTCAAATTTGTAATTTCTCAATTTGACCAAACGAATTCTCATACTTGCTCCCTATCCTCAGGGAGTTGCGGCTAGTCAGCGTTTTCGGTTCGAGCATTATTTTGACGCTCTTAAAAAATCCGGATATGAGGTGAGAATGGAAGCTTTTCTTGAGTCCAAGACTTGGAGCATCCTCTATCATTCAGGACATTATTGGCGGAAACTAATTGGTCTACTCGGAGGATACTGGAGAAGGTTTCTGTTGCTCTTCAGCTTGCATAAATTTGATGTGTTGTTTGTCCATAGGGAAGAATCCCCTATGTTTTTCCCCATGTTGAGTTGGTATTTCACACATGTCCTCAAAAAACCACTCATCTACGACTTTGACGATGCTGTTTGGCTGAGTAATTCCAGCGAGTCTAACAAGAAATTCGCGTTTCTTAAATCTCATAAAGACAGTTTACGACTGATGAAATGGGCCAGAATCAATGCCTGCGGCAATCAGTTCTTAGCAGACCAGGCAAAGTCAAAAGGTAGTGAGGCACGCATTATTCCGACAGTAGTTGATACTATTTCCCATCATACCGGAATGGTAGATCACAGTGATTCAGAACTTTGTATAGGATGGACAGGATCACATTCGACTATGCGCTATCTGGAGGAGCTGAGGCCTATCCTCGCGCAGCTAAAAGAAAAAATTTCCTTCAAATTCCTGATTATTTCAGATGAAGTACCCGATTGGCCAGAGCTAGACGTTCATTTTGTACCCTGGAGCAAGGAGAATGAGGTAAAAGCATTGAAACAAATGCACATTGGGCTGATGCCTTTGCCAAATGAGGAATGGGCGCTTGGGAAATGCGGTTTTAAACTGCTTCAATATATGTCAGTAGGAATTGTTCCCGTGGCGGCAAATGTGGGGGTCAATCCTGATTTATTAGGCAATGGTGAACGTGGAATCCTCTGTGAATCCGCGTCAGGCTGGTTTGATGCACTATTTGGCCTCTCGGCGGATGAGGGCGTGCGGCAGCAATTCGCAGCAAAATGTCGACCTTATATAGAAGCCAACTATTCCGTAATGAGCAATACAGACAATTTCCTACTTTTGTTTGCTGACCTGAAACCTTGATTATGGAAGATACCTCAACAATGAAACTAGTTGCACTGCACGCCAAGCACAAAGCTCTTGGAGCCAAAATGGTTCCTTTTGCAGGATATCAAATGCCCGTTCAATACAAAGGTGTCACAGAAGAACATCTTTGTGTCCGTCAAAAAGTAGGTGTTTTTGACGTGTCTCACATGGGAGAGTTTTGGGTGAAAGGTGCAGGTGCATTGGACTTAATTCAAAAAGTCACCTCAAATGACGCATCCAAATTGGTTGATGGCAAAGTACAGTATAGCTGCCTCCCAAATGAAGATGGCGGCATAGTAGACGATTTATTGGTCTATCGCATTGCTGAAGATGAGTACATGTTAGTAGTCAACGCCTCTAATATTGAGAAAGATTGGAATTGGATCTCGAGTTACAATAGCTTCGGGGCGCAATTAGAAAACCGCAGTGATGAGATGTCGCTATTGGCAGTTCAGGGGCCAATGGCCGCTCAAGCTTTGCAAAGCCTGACCAAGGTAGATTTGGCAAAGATGGCTTATTACACTTTTGATTTCGGCGAATTTGCCGGAGTTCCTAATGTGATCATTTCTGCCACAGGCTACACCGGAGCAGGTGGATTTGAGATTTACATTCCCAATGAGCATGCTGAAAAAGTATGGAATGCCATTTTTGCCGCTGGTGCAGTTCATAGAATTGAGCCTATCGGATTGGCAGCAAGAGATACACTAAGATTGGAAATGGGGTTCTGTCTTTATGGCAACGACATTGATGACAACACCTCTCCTATTGAAGCAGGACTGGGATGGATTACCAAATTCACAAAAGATTTCGTCAATTCTGATACATTGAAAGCCCAGAAGGAAGCAGGAGTCAAACAAAAACTTGTTGGGTTTGAGTTAACGGAGCGTGGAATTCCTAGACATGATTATATCATTGTGGATGAGAATGGAAAAGAAATTGGCCGAGTAACCAGCGGAACCATGAGTCCATCCATGAATAAGGCAATCGGAATGGGATATGTGCCATTGGAATTTGCACAACCCGGTTCCAAGATATTTATTGCCATTAGAAACAAACAGATCCCCGCAGAAGTAGTTAAACTTCCTTTTTATAAAGCTTGAAAAAAAGTCGCATGCCAGATTTGAACCGCGTAGAAGTCTGCTTTTCGCCGAGCCAATACCATTTATACCGAAGCAATTTTGACATCTGTGTTGTCATAGACGTTCTGAGGGCAACCTCGGCCATGTGCGCTGGAATTGAAAGTGGAATAGCCTCTATTATTCCTGTAGCAACCATTGAAGAAGCTCAAGACTACCAAAAAATGGGATTCATTGCTGCAGCAGAACGCGATGGTGAAGTGGTAGAAGGCTTCTCATTCGGAAACAGCCCCTACTCTTTCATGAACAAGGATCTTATTGGGAAGTCAGTTGTAATTAGCACCACCAATGGAACACGTGCTATTTCCGTTGCTAACGACATGCCCTGTGTGGTAATTGGAGCACTTTCAAATCTAGATGCTTTATGTGCCTGGTTGACAGAACAAAATAAGGACGTTCTTCTGATGGGGTCTGGTTGGAAGGACAAATTCAATCTGGAAGACACTATTTGTGCCGGGGCAATTGCAGATCATTTGATTGAATCTAGAAAATTCAAAGCCTCTGAGGATTCTACCATAGCAGCAAAGTTCATCTACCGCTCAGCCAAAGACAATATCTTTAGTTTCCTAAAAGCTTCAAGTCACAGAAGACGCTTGCGTAAATTGAACCTGAACAAAGACGTTCGGTACTGCCTAACACCAAATACAGTAAACTGTATTCCAATTTTGGTAAAAGGAGAATTGGTTAAATTGATTCCTGAATATGAACCGGTCTAAATTACGTTCAATTGGTGTTTTATTGCTTGTAGGTGTCCTGGTTTTATTGCCAACCGCAGTGCAGAGCTGGGGGTTTTATGCTCACAGACAAATCAACAAATTAGCTGTCTTCACTTTACCTCAAGAAATGCTGGGCTTCTATAAAAAGCACATCGACTTTATTGAGGAACACGCAGTTGACCCAGATAAACGACGTTATGGAGTTGAGGGTGAAGCCCCTCGACATTACATCGACATCGATTATTACTGCAAAGGCAAGGTTCATTGTAATCCATTTTTGCTCATGCCAAGGAGCTGGTATGAAGCAAAGGAAAAATTCACCGAAGACACCTTGCAAGCATATGGCATTGTGCCCTGGCACATAGCAGTAATGGTTAACCGGCTGACAGATGCCATGAAAGCGGGAGACGCCAGCAGAATCCTGAGAACATCCGCAGAATTAGGCCATTATGTAGGTGATGCACACGTGCCCTTGCACACCACTGAAAATTACAATGGCCAGCTTACAGGCCAAAAAGGCATACATGGTTTCTGGGAAAGTCGATTGCCGGAATTGTATGATGACGATTACTCCTTTTTTGTGGGTAGAGCAAAGTATATAAGTAATCCAAGAGATGCCGCTTGGGAGATTGTAGAAGCTAGTCATGCGGCCCTAGACAGCGTGCTTAGGTTTGAAGCTGAACTCAACAAGAGTTGGCCTGCAGATCAAAAGTATAGTTATGAGGAACGTGGACGTGTAATCAGCCAGGTCTATTCCGAAGGCTACAGCAGGGCATATCACTTGAAACTCAACGGACAAGTGGAACGCAGAATGAGAGAAGCAGTGATCATGACTGGAAGCTTTTGGTACACTGCATGGGTCAATGCAGGTCAACCAGATTTGGATAAACTTGACCTTCCAAAGGAAGAAGAGCTTCTCACAGCCCCTGCACTTGTGCTGGACTCACTACCTCAAAAGATCCGCACCAGACCTCATGATAACTAAGAAAAATGCAGGATTAGTCTGACGAAAGCGTAAGGATTTGTAACCTTGTTTGTAAGAATAGCGTACATGCAAGGGACCAAATTCACCCTTCATGAAAAAATTGTCTCTATTCGCTTTCCTAATCGGAGCAGTTCTATTTAGTTAGGCACAACCTGCCAAAGTACCATTCTACCGTTATATTGAACATGGGAATTACGATAAGCTCAGCTCTAAGAAATTTCAGGAGCCACAACCCACATTGGAAGAAGTGACCATTGACGTGACTTCAAATTTCGAAAAAGTTCAAACACATATTAGTCGAGAAACGGGATTCTATGCCGTGGTATTGGATGTGGGTGTGGACTATCAGGTGACATTTTCGAAGCCAGGGTTCATTCCAAAAGTCTTTTCCATTGATGTAAAAGACATACCCCAATATGCATATGATGAGTCTTTCAAAATGTTCATCGACGAGGCTTTGTTTCCAGAGTTGAGTGGTGCTGATATGACCAAATTCGAAACCATGACTATGGCCTCTTGTAAGTACAATACTACCAGAGATAAAATCATTTAGGACATGGGGGCTGCCAAAAAAGCCTTTGACGAATTTGCAAAAGCTGCTCAAGGAGCAATGGTAGCTGACAACAAAGATTGATCTCAGTGCCTATATTTGGCACATGAGGGTCTATCTACTAGAAGCATTTTATGGAGGTTCCCATGCTGCATGGGCAGATGGACTCAAAAAATATTCAACC
>CAZKMC010000100.1:5997-9473 GCA_964553485.1 uncultured Comamonadaceae bacterium | reverse complement strand
CCCATGACCGCTAGTCCAACCCAAGCGACCAATCCAAGCGAAATGAACAATTTAAACAGTTGACCAAACACGCCTTTCAGCAACCTTAGTGTGCGAGACATTGCGACAAATAGAGTTTGCCGCTCACATTGACTGATTGCTAAGGAGGCTAGAACAAATGGCCACCAAAACAGGCAAAAAACAACTGATGCTGAATCGAAAATAAAGTTGCCCACCTCGTTGTCTGTAAGATGGAACATCCACAACGAGCCACAAAGCATCAAGGCTGCCAAGAGCGAATTAAACTGATTGAGAATATGGCTTATACCTTGAATGTCATTAATTCCTCTTTTAGAATTATTGAGTCCAAGGTAGAGCACAAGAGTCATGGCTGCAACCGTCAATGGAAACAGCGACCAATGAAAGCGGTACTCAAAAAAGTTGTTGGCCTCATCCCAAAACCACAAGGCATCAAACATTTGCGCAAACAGGAATTGCCATTCGAACATGCCATAATCGAACAACGACAAAAAATCTGACTCCAAAAAGTAGTAGAGGAGACATGTGAAACATATGGCCACCAAAAATGCGCTCATGATGTTTCGCGATAAAGCGGAGATGAATACACGCCAAGTTTCATAAACCAACTCGCCATTTGACTTGATGGAATTAGTCTTCAATTCAAATGCTGTTTCATTGAGATTTTCGGTTTTCCAATCTGACTGTACTAGTCCGAGTTTGGCTCGTTTGGCGGGGTAGTATACAAAATAGCCAATGACCAAAACCAATGAGAGAAGGATGAGGCTTCCTCGAATGATATTTGGAATATCAGTGAATCTTGTTAGAAAACCTTCTATGAACCCTGCAAGAACCAGAAAACAAGAAACTCCTATCATAATTCGAATACCCTGCCTGGCAGATACCAAAAATGCCTGCAGCCTTGTATGATTTCCCGGGAAAACCAATCCCCTTCCAAGTGTTAGTCCGGCAGCTCCTGCCAAGACAATCATGCTCAGCTCCATCGTGCCGTGTAGCATTACCGCATAGAACGACTCTTCAAAGAGGTTTCTGGTCATGAAGAACTGCATGAAGGCCCCAACCATAATAGCATTGCTCAAGACAATGAAAATGGTGCCGATTTCGAACAACATCCCCAAAAGGAAACAGAGCATTCCTACTTGAATGTTGTTCCAAGTAATGCGCAGAAACGATTCCAGCATTCCCCCAGACTTGTATATCGCCATGGGGTCATTGTTGGTAATGTTCTGTTCAGTTATTTCAACGTAGCGTTCGCTGAGGATGATTTCGGCGAAATCTGGATGAAAGTAACCGGAGAGAATTCCAATTCCCACTCCCACAGCAAATATGATAAATGAGAGAAGCAATTGCGGACGTGCATGGTACATAGCATCTGGCAAGTCTTCAATCCAGAATCGAGAGAAACTTCCTCGCGCTTGCCGCCGATTTTTATAAATCTGATGATATACTTTCTGAGCTAGCCCGTTCAAATACACCCGCACAGATCTGTTTGGATACAGGGTGCGCGAAAACGATAAATCATCCGTTGTTTCAATGAAAAGCTTGCCGAGTTCTTCCGGATCTTGATTTTTGCTTTTCAGGACTTTCTCGAATTCATCCCACTTCTGCTTATTCTGTCCGATGAAATCGGTTTCTTTCATATCACGGGGTCCCAAAAATTTCTGAGATTCGCTAAAATAATTGAATTTGCGCTTCTATGCAGTCCATTGACATCCAAACAACGCAGAATGTAACTATCAATTATGAGCTTGCGCTTTTGAGAGATAGAATCCTGGCTTTCTCCCTCGATTTTATTATAGTACTGGCGGCGTGCTTTTTTCTTATCATGCTTTTTCTGGTTTGGATGCTTCCTTCGATGGGGTTGGATTTAGATCAGGAAATCTGGTACTTGTTTGTTGCACCTGTTTATACTTTTTATACACTAACCTTGGAATCGTTGTGCAATGGGCAAACGGTAGGGAAGATGGCCCTTCAGATTAAGGTGATTCGAATAGACGGAAAACAGGCCAAGTTCCTTGACTATCTTTTGAGATGGTGTTTTAGGCTTTTGGACATTTGGTTCTCTTTTGGCGCACTTGCCACGGTGCTAATCAGCAGCTCACCAAAGTCTCAGAGATTGGGAGATATTGTGGCCAATACTGCAGTGGTCAAAGCAAGTCCCAATTTATTTGTGAGCCTCAAAGACGTTTTAAAAATCAACACAAAGGAAACATACGAGCCTCTTTACCCCATGGTGAAGCACTTCAAGGAGGCTGATGTACTGCTGATGAAGCAAACTTTGGAGCGCTATAAAAAGTACAGGAATACGGCACACAAAGAAGCACTATCCTTGTTGGTTCAGAGGATTTCTGAAAAGTTGAATCTTAAAGAATCTCCAAAGAATCCAGAAAAATTTATCCGGACAGTAATTAAGGATTACATCGTGCTAACGCGCTGATGCATTGATTGCAACTTCAAGTCCATCCAAATCTTCGAATAGAATAGGAACATTGATTTCGGCTTGGCCTATTGAGCTGAGGAGTGTGCCAAGCACCGTTTGACCTTCGTTTTTCTTGTCCTGAAGCATATAAGGCCACCAATCCTTTGGGGTAGAGAGCACGCGTAAAGAAGGGAAAGAACGGCGAATCCCCTCCACACATTTCAGACTAGCTTCCTTGGTGATGAGCTCACGTTTTTCAGAAATCAAAACTTCTGCGATCATGCCCAGTGCCACTGCTTCTCCGTGCATCAATGGGGCAGAAGAATTAAGCCGTATTGATTCTAGCGCATGTCCTACCGTATGTCCAAAATTAAGTGCCTTCCGAATGCCTTTTTCTGTGGGGTCTTGTGCAACAATAGACTCTTTTAGGCGGACTGATTCTGCAATCAATGGGGCCACAAATTCCGGAGCGATTTCATCAATCTGAATGGCATCTTCCCAATAATCTTTGTTGGCAATAAGGCCATGTTTGAGGATTTCGGCGAAACCTGATTTTAATTCTTGCGGAGGCAAGGTTTGGAGGAATTTAGGGTCAATGAAAATGGCATCTGGCAAAGCAAATACCCCGACATGATTTTTCATAGAGCCAAGGTTAACTCCTGTTTTCCCTCCAATGGCTGCATCCACCATGGCAAGTAATGAAGTTGGGATAGAAACAAAAGGCATTCCTCGGCGGAAAGTTGCAGCCACAAACCCTCCAAGGTCTGTCAATACGCCACCACCCAATATCACCAAGCAACTTTTACGATCTGCGCCGGCATCATTTAGCTTTTTCCAAAGTTGTTCTGCAGTTTGTAATGACTTGTGGCTTTCACCCGAGGGGACTTCATGCAAAATGGCATCTTTCAAAAAAGAGACTTGTTGGATGAAGTATGGTTTGCAATGAACCAGGGTGTCTGAGTCAACCAGTATATGGATAGAGGAGTAGTTGGACTGTGCGAAGTGGGCAGGCAAGAGGTCCAATCCTGGGTTCCAAATA
>CAZKMC010000100.1:4614-5987 GCA_964553485.1 uncultured Comamonadaceae bacterium | reverse complement strand
ATACTCAACAAAAATAGCAACAAAAAAACCGGATGAAGTCATCCGGTTTTTGTGATGTGGTACCACCTGGATTCGAACCAGGGACACAAGGATTTTCAGTCCTTTGCTCTACCAACTGAGCTATGGTACCCAATCGGAGGCGCAAAGATAGAAAAAATGATATGCAAAATTCCAAAATTTCGTCTGCCTAACTGAAATAAATTTTTGCCTTGCATGCTAATTACTTGTTCCAGTAGATTTTAACATCGCCAAAACTTGCGTTTGCGGTAATTACGGTGGGACTTGAGCTACTTCCGTGAGTTGCTCTCATTTCAGAAGAAAAGTATTCATCTGAATTGGAGCTCGGCTTTACTCCATCAGGGATTTTGACGTTGCCAAAAGAGCTTTTTCCTTCAAAGGTATAGGCTCCAGACTCTGATACACCAACCTTGATATCACCATAAGCACAGTCGAGGTCTAGCTTTTTACACCCTTCTTTTACAGAGTCAACTTTGAGATTTCCATATGCACATTCTATCTCCGTGTCATAAGCTAGTGAACCAATTCTCGCTTCTCCATATTCAACTTCAATTTGTCCACCTCCAAAAGCGCTAATTTCTCCATCTCCAAAAGATACTTCAACATCGTTGTTTTGACCAAGCAGTTCAGTGGCCGTCATCTTGCCATATTCCACATCAATCCGGGCATTTCCCGTAAAGCTGTCAATTTCCATGTCGCCAAAAGAATGTTCAAGTCGCAGTTTGACATGGGCGGGAGCTTTCACTTCGATACGAATATCTAGGTTGCTGGTGTTCTTTTTGTTGCCCCAGCTCCAATTGTTGTCAAGTTGGGTTTTTATGGATACTTCATCAGTGGCCCCTTTGATCGTTACGGTCAATTTGTCGATCAGATCTTCAGCGGCATCTTGGTTTTTCGCGTCGGCAATGGCAAAGATGCTCACAGAGATGATATTCTTGTTCCACGTAGAAATTTTAATCTCACTAAATGAACTCTCGGTTTTCAGAATTGCACCAGGGTTAACTTGAAATTCTTCATGGTATTCCTTGCTAAATTCTTTTTGGGCGTAGCCCGAGGAAGTTACTATGGCCATGCTCATGGTCATGAGTATAATTGGAAGGATAATTCGTTTCATATTATATAGGTATAAAATGTGCTTAGGATTTTTGGTTGGAAGAAATCGGGTTTTGCTTTTTCACTTGGAGTTCTGTGAGGATATATTCCAGCACATCCAAGCGCAGTTTGTAATTAGTGATCATTGCTTTTACAACTCGTTCATTGGCTTGAGTGGATTGCAAGAGAGAATCGAGTTTAAGGTATTCGGCTTCTAGCTGGCGCAATCGAACTACCTGATGCGCAATAGCCGGATCGTTGAG
>CAZKMC010000100.1:0-4604 GCA_964553485.1 uncultured Comamonadaceae bacterium | reverse complement strand
TCGGCTTCGCTAGTTTTGTCTAGTACTTTCCCCGAAAGGAAAACTTGTGTTTCCGCAACTCGCGGAGAGAGGTCTTGAAGTGAAATTTTTTCCGCGCGTATGTTAGAGTCATTCATTTCTGAAACTGCAATTGAAATTACAGCTATAAGGACAGAAGCTGCTGCAGCATACCAAATCCAATAATGGTTTTTCTTTTTTGGCTCATTCTGTTGAATGAGCTTTTGACGAAAGCGTGATTCATGTCCGGGCATTGGCTCCGGTACAGGACTCATTTTTCTAAGTTCGTTCCAAGTGTCATCTGACATAATCCGATAGTTTTTCTTGTAGTATTTTTCGCGCCCTTGTTAATTGAGACCTAGACGTGGAAGCTGAAATCCCAAGTAGCTCTCCCACTTCATCGTGGCTCCATTGATCTAGAAGTATTAGTTCAGTAATTATTCGATAGCCATGAGGTAGTTTGTTTATTGCTTCAAGTATCTTTTCTAGTGCAACTCCTTCAAAGTTCGATTCTTCTTGTTCGCTTATAATGACTGATTCTGCGCTTAGTTCTAGGTGATGTTTTTTGCGAAAGGCATTGATGCAAGCGTTGGCAGTGCATTTCCTCAACCAGGCCAATTCATTGAGAATGGACTTATTATTTTTCAGATTGTCATAGTAACTTAGAAATACATCATGCACAATATCCTCTGCCCACATTTTGTCTTTCAAGATTCTGAAAGCTGTGACAAAACACGGTTGGAAGTAGGTCTTGTACCTGTCAATCTGTAGTTGAAGTTCGTTCAACGCTTTTGGTTATGAAGGTTATACTTTATAGACACTTTAATTTTAAAACGCTGCATCCGTTTGCTCATTATTTCTTACCGTTTACTCATTTCAAAATTTGCATAGCTAGATAAGAGCATACTTTTCTTCGATAAATAACATAAACTTTACGATGGGGGCGAAAATATTTTTTTTCTTTCCCTTGATTTTAGCTATATTTGAAGCTGCTTAGCATGCATTTTTGCCTAATACAATTGAAATAAAGACCAAACTTACTTATTATGAAAAAACTGTTATTCTGTCTAATTGCGTTGGCGGGCCTATCTTTCGGGCTTTCAGCACAAGGAGATCCCTGTGATTTACTTGGCGTCAACGTAGAGACCTTTGAGCACCCGGATTATGATCCGATTACTCAACCGGGTTTAGTGCCATTAAGTGGACTTACTACTTATAGTGTTTATATAACCCTTGCGGGGGAAACTGATTTTCTATCGGCTGTTGTCGGTGACGCGGATAATCCTATCAATGTGTCAACGACTACCAGTTTTTACCAAAATATTTTCGGCTCAGCAACTGGAAGTGGAGTTTCTGCAGCGCTTATTGCGGTTTTTCCAGAATTGGCCTATGATTCATGGGTTACAATAGGAACTTCTCCAAGCGATCCAGGAGCTGTAATCAATACCATTGAAGGTGATGCGCCAATCTTTGCCCCATTTGAGGCAGGTGGCAACCTCGTTGTCAATGATGCAGTTGGTGGTGGATGGTACGCATTGAATGGTGACGCTAACGGTGTTGCTGGTGCAGACCTCGAAGTCTTGATTGGACAGTTTACAACAGACGGCGTTCTAAGCGGTCAACTTTATGTACAGGTATTCCCTAACGGAATTGGTGCAGATGAGTATCGTTGTACTTTACCTTTCTCTGTTGCTCAGGGAGTTCCTGGGTGTACAGATGTTACAGCTTGTAACTACAACCCAGATGCTACTGAAGATGATGGCTCTTGTGCTGTCAATGATGAATGTGGTAACTGTGGTGGTGACGAGTTTGCTGGTTGTACTGATCCTGCCGCTTGTAACTTTGATCCAGTCGCTGGTTGCGATGATGGTTCTTGTCTTGCTCTAGATGAGTGTGGAAACTGTGGTGGAACTGACACTGCTGGTTGTACGGATGCTGCAGCTTGTAACTTTGATCCAGCTGCGAGCTGCGACGATGGTTCATGTCTAGCTCTAGACGAATGTGGTAACTGTGGTGGAACTTCTACTGCCGGTTGTACAGATGCTGCCGCTTGCAACTTTGATCCAGCCGCTGGTTGTGATGATGGTTCTTGTCTTGCTCTAGATGAGTGTGGTAACTGTGGTGGTGATTCATACGGTGGTTGTACTGATGTGACAGCTTGTAACTATGATCCAGCCGCAGGTTGTGATGATGGTTCTTGCCAAGTTCTAGATGAGTGTGGTAACTGCGGTGGAGACGGAACAGCAGGTTGTATGGACCCCGTTGCATGTAACTATAGTGCAGAAGCTAGTTGCTATTCCAACTGCGACTATTCTTGTCAAGGTTGTACAGACCCATCTGCTTCTAACTACGATCCAGATGCAACTGAAGACAATGGTCAGTGTACATATGACAATGACTGTGGTCAGCCTGTTAATGCAGATGGCAACGGAGTTGGATTTACTGGATATTATGACGGAGCCAACTGGGATCTTCTTTCAGAAGGAAACGGAACTGTTAGTGTAGATGCTTTCAATCTTTATATTATCGGAAGCAACAACAATGGAGAAGACAATTTTGGTGGTGGTGAAGAATTTCCAACACTTACTCAAGTCACTATTCTTGCAGAAGAAAGTGGAGAATTTAGTTTTGACTGGTATTACACTACTACAGACGGACCTCAATATGATGTGGCTTACTATATCAATGGAGTGCGTATCGATTTGACTGTTGTAAATGATTTTCCTGAATTTGGTGGCGGTGGTCCTGGACCAAGTGATATCCAATCTGGTTCTGTAGTATTTACTGCTAATGCTGGAGACCTAATCGGATTTGGTGTGGATGCAACGGATGATTGTTGTGGAGCTGGAGCTGTAACATTCTCAAACTTTGCTTGGCCAGTAGGTGATTGCTTAGTTGGATGTACAGACCCAACAGCTTGTAACTATAGTGATACTGCAACTGAAGACGATGGTTCTTGTGAATTCGAGAGCTGTGTAGGTTGTACAGATCCTGCTGCATGTAACTTCGACGAAGGTGCAACTGTTGCTGACGATAGCTGTGACTATTCTTGTTATGGTTGTACTGTAATCAGTGCATGTAACTATGATCCAACAGCCACTATTGATGATGGTTCTTGTGATCTACCTGATGGTTGTACTGACCCAACAGCATGTAACTTTGATCCTGCCGCTTCTTGCGACGATGGATCTTGTGCTGTGAACGACGAATGTGGAAACTGTGGTGGAACTTCAACTGAAGGTTGTACAGACGCTGCTGCTTGTAACTTTGATCCAACTGCTGGTTGTGATGATGGTTCTTGCCTTACTCTAGATGAGTGTGGAAACTGTGGTGGAACTGACACTGCTGGTTGTACTGACCCACTTGCTACTAATTATGATGCAGACGCAGATTGTGACAATGGTACTTGTACCTACGATGCTCCTGGTTGTACAGACCCTACAGCATGTAACTTCGATCCTAATGCATCTACCGATGACGGTTCTTGTGAGTACCCAATGTGGTATTTGCCAACGACTGTTGGTACTGGAGTAGCCTTATTTACTTGTGAGCCTCCAGCAGGTTATTATCTAGCAGATCAGGATTGTGTAGAGTTTGTGATTGCACTTGATCCTTTCTGTTTGGATACTAGCTGGGACGGTATTTGTGAAAATGAATACCAAGAATGTCTTGGGAATACGGATTGTGAAATGACTTGTCCGGATGCTGTTGCTGTAGAGTGCGGTTCAGATACTAGCGCAGAAGCTCTAGGTATGCCAACTCTTACTGGTAACTGTGGCGGATTTAACATCACTATGAACGACGATGTTGTTGAAGGTGATGATTGTAACTATACAATTACACGTTCTTGGAACCTTGAAATTTTCATTGATGGTGGTGGAAATGGCGGAGGCGAAGTAGTCTCTACTTGTACTCAAGTGATTTCTGTATCTGATACAGAAGGACCTTATTTCTTGGAGATTCCAGTAAATGAGACTGTTGAGTGTCTTGAAGATGTTCCTGCTCCTGCAGATTGCATCGCAGAAGATGCTTGCAACGAAGTTGTACTTACAGAGATCTTCACATCAGAAACAGGTAACCCAACAGATAGCTGTGTTGCAGCTACTGCTTATGGTCCTGGTGATGATTGGGCAATTTGGTTGCCTATGCTAGAAGCAGACGGCGTTACTCCAACAGATGATTTTGTTGCTGACGGCGATTTGACTTTCATTCAGTATGACGATGGAACTGCACATTTCTACGGACATGTGGTAAATAGTTCAGACGCTACTTGTGGATGGGACCTTGATTTGTGGTTCCAGAACAAAGCTGATTGGGCTGCATGGAGTGCAATGGGTCGTAGTTATAAGGACGATGCCGGATTTGGTGCGTGCTGCTACGAAGATTGGACTTACTATGAGCTAGTAGACAACTTCTCTACTTTGACTGGTACAGGTTGCCTAGACGGAAGTGTTCTTTACTTAGACCACATGCCAGCTAGCTACTACTTTGGATTCCAGTGTGGACAAGGAGCTAACAATAAGAATGGAAACTTCGGTATGAGTGGATGGTTCACTTATACAGGATCTATCGACGGAGAGTCAGTAACCGGAAACGGCGACTTGAAC
>CAZKMC010000099.1:9224-9595 GCA_964553485.1 uncultured Comamonadaceae bacterium | reverse complement strand
TTGGTTTGGATTGAATATTTACCCATTACCCATATTGTCAGCCCCAGCGGGGTGGGTTATGAAATGCACCAACAAAAACCCCTGAACAGCAAGGGCTAGCCAGGGGTTTTTAACTCATATACAACGCGACCAACCAGGCAGAGGGCATGCCTTATTGCTTGATCGATTCTTTAAAAACTATTTTATACTTCAGTCTGTTCAAAAACCAATACATCACAGGTACAATTACCAAGGTGAGGAAGGTGGCGAAGGTGAGTCCATAAATAATGGCCCATGACATCGGCTTCCAAAAGATGTTGTTGTCTCCTCCAACATATATTTTAGGGTCATACTCTGTGACCAAGGAAATAAAATCAATGTTCAGTCCAATC
>CAZKMC010000099.1:3004-9214 GCA_964553485.1 uncultured Comamonadaceae bacterium | reverse complement strand
AATAATCCCAAAATGGTTGTAATTGCTGTAAGCAACACTGGTCGCAGCCTTGTTTTTCCACCTTCAACAATTGCAAGAATCACTTCAGAAAATGGCAAATGTTCCTTTGGTCCCATGCCTTTTTCGTCCTTCATTCTTGACCGAATCAAGTTGGTATAATCGATTAATACGATGGCATTATTCACCACTACTCCCGCCAGTGATATGATACCGATCATGGTCATCATAATTACGAAGTCCATTCGGAAAATGACTAGCCCAAGGAACACCCCAATCAAACTGAAAAACACCGAGAACCCAATGATAAAAGGTGTCGACAATGAATTGAACTGAGCCACAATGATTAAGAAGATCATGAATAATGCAATGACCAAAGCCTTCATTAGGAATGCCATTTCTTTGGCCTGCTCTTCTTGCTGGCCAGTGAATTCCCACGACATTTTTTCTGGTAATTCATATCCTTGTAGCTCCTGTGTGATGTTTTGCACCACTTCGTTGGCATTGTAGCCATCAAGAACATTACTGCTCATGGTAATCACTCGGTCCAAATCCTTTCTTTTTACTGCGGAGAAAGTGTTGCTCTGCTCATAGGTCGCTACAGCTGAAATTGGCACCTGCACGATTTTACCCGAGCTCTGATCTCTGAAAGTAATTTTCTGATTCAACAAAGCATCCGCATTGTTGCGGTATTCTTCTGCAAAACGAATGTTGATGGGATAATCATCCTCGCCGTCTTTGAAAGTGCTCACTTCTTTTCCGAAAAGGGCGGTGCGAATAGCATCACCAACTTGGTAGGTACTCAAACCATATCGTCTGGCTTTTTCACGGTCGATGTGAATAGGCATTTCCGGCTTCTCCTTATTTACGTCAAGACGCAACTCTTCGATTCCTCCGATACCCCTGTCAATAATATAGCGCTTCATTTGCGCGGCATAGTGCATCACGGTGTCATAGTCTTCGCCTTTGACTTCGATGTTAATTGGCGCACCCTGAGGAGGGCCATTTTCGTTAGGAGTTACCACGACGTCTGCTGAAGGATAGTTCTTGAGTTCTCGACGTAAAGCATTCAATACTTCATTGGTGCTTCGTCCTCTTCTTTCCTGATACTTCACAAAAGAAACTGTGATTCGTCCTTTGTGCGGGGTGTTTCCAAGTTGAGGTCCCTGAGTTGGGTCACTGGTTCCATTCCCCACTTGGCCAATCACTGAGGACACAAGAAAACTCTCCATTGCGCCGGTCTTCGCATTTGGCTCTTTGAGTTCTTCAGACTTCAATACTTCCAATACAATTCCCTCAATTTCTCTGGTAACGACATTGGTGTTTTCTATATCAGTGCCAATTGGCTTCTCAATGTATATGTTCAAATATTGAGGTTCTGAGGCCGGGAAGAATTCCACTTTCGGGGGGAACAGTGCAAAAAGGATCAAGGAGAAAAACAGCAATCCAAATGTTCCCCAGAAGTAGAACCAAGGTCTTTTGCCAGAAATTACACTTTGAAGGAAGTCTTCATATTTCTTTTCAAGAATTGGCAAAACCCCATTCTGAAAACGGCGTGTTCCAGGGCTCAAGGCAAAAGCATTAAGCAGGACTAATGCGCCGGAAATCAGCAATAAGTTACCAACGACACGCAAAAAGCTCAAAAATCCGTGCAATTCTGCCCATGCTGTACCGAATGTTGGCACTACAAATACAAGTCCGATTCCAAACAATATCAACCCGGAACGCAAAGCTCTTTTCTTGTTGATAGATTCTTCTCCTACACGCATGAACAAGGACGTCAACACGGGGTTGATGACCAATGCTACAAACAACGAGGAGCTTAGGACGATGATGAGTGTAATTGGCAAGTACTTCATAAACTCGCCCATCATTCCGGGCCATATCGCCAAAGGAATAAACGCCGCTAGGGTTGTAGCTGTAGAGGCAATGATAGGCCAGGCCACTTCACCAACTCCAACTTTAGCTGCAGTAGTTGGATCCATTCCTTCATCCATTAGCCGGTAGATATTCTCTACCACCACAATTCCATTGTCCACAAGCATTCCGAGTGCCAATACCAAGGAGAACAACACCATCACATTGAAGGTGATTCCCATGGCACTCAAAATCATAAAGGCCATGAACATAGAAAGGGGAATAGCGACTCCCACAAACAAAGCATTTCGCAAGCCAAGGAAAAATAACAAGACCCCAACCACGAGCAAGATTCCAAAAATGATTGAGTTTTGAAGCTCATCCACTTGGGTACGTGTTTGATCACTCTGGTCATTGGTAATAGACACACTCAAATCAGTGGGTAAAAACTCCAACTGAGCTTCGTCAATGATAGCGGTAATTCCGTTGGAAGCATCGATAAGATTTGAACCAGCGCGTTTGATAATATCAAGTGAAACCACAGGGTTCAAATATTCTCTTGCATAGCTTTCTTTTTCCTTTTCAACAAAATTGACCTTTGCGATGTCTCGTAAGTAAACAACGTTGAACTTCTCGTGTTTCACAATGACATTCTCGATGTCCTGCATCTGCTCAAATTCTCCAATCACCTGAATGGATCGCCTGAATTGATCCACCTGCAAATCACCACCGGAAATAGTCATGTTTTCCTGAGAAATGGCATTGGCTATATCTCCGAAACTGATCTTCATGGCTTCTGCCCGTAGATAGTCTACTTCAATCTCCACCTCTTTGTCCATGACCCCACGCACATCTACTTTGGATATTTCAGGCAGCTCTTCAATGCGCTCTTCCAAATACTCTGCATAGATCTTCAAGTCATCCAATGAGTAATTACCACTGAGGTTGACGTTCATGACTGGCATCAACTCAGAGAAGTTCATCTCAAAGATGTTGGGATCTGCCGGAAGATCTTTCGGAAAATCGGCATCAGACATGGCGATATCCACTTTGTCTTTCACCTTTCTCAAGGCTTCAGACGGCTCTACATCGAAGGTGAACTTGACGTCGATCGCACTGTATCCTTGAATAGAAGTAGACGTGATTACATCCACACCTGTAATGGTATTGATTTCCTTTTCTAATGGACGTGTAATTAGCTTTTCAATGTCTGTGGGGCTATTCCCTGGGTAGGCCGTTCCAATATAGATTTGCGGAATAATAACCTCCGGAAAACTCTCTTTGGGAACGTTGATGTAAGAAAAGATTCCGGCAAAAAGAATGATAGCCGTAATCACAAACACCGTGGTCTTATTGTCAACGCTCAAAGATGAAAGCGCAAATTCCTTCTTGTGCCTCTTATTTGGCCCGTTGCCATTCGTTTGGTCTATGAGATCTTCTTTCATGTTGGTTGTCTAACGGGTCAGTTATTTATTGGCTGTGGAGGTCTTAGCGGACTCTCTCAAAAAGTTGACCTGCTGCCCATCAACTACTTTTCTGGCTCCTTTGTCCACTACCTGGGTATTAGCAGGTAGACCACCTAAAATGGCAGTGCGGTTACGATAAGACATGCCTGGTTTGATGAGCTTTTTCTCTACCCGAGAAATCCCATTCGCCTCGTTCACAGCAAAGATGTAGTAGCGATTGTCCGCATCCTGCTGGAGCATTGCAGTTGGTAAAACGACTACACTATCCAAGTGCAAATCATTGATGGCCACCGAAGCATACATATTGGGCTTTAAAGGAGATTCGGAATTGAGTTCAACGGTCACTTCGAAACATCTGTTCTCAGGATTGACATAACTCCCAACTCTGGTTACCTTGGTTTGAATGGTGTCTAAACCGGGAACAGTTACTGTCACCTTCATTCCCTCTTTCACTTTGCCAATGTAGTTCTCGCTTACATCTGCAATGACGTACATGTTCTTCAAATTGACAATGCGAATGGCGGGCGACATTGGAGATGCCATTTCACCAATCTTAGGAACAACCTGGTCAACTATGCCATTGAAAGGCGCTCGCAGTACGCTCATGCTCGCTTGTTGGTTGAGTGTTGCCAAAGTGTTTTGCAACGACTCTTTGCGGCTCTTAGCCTCAAGATATTGCACCTCTGATCCAATGTTCTGCTCCCAAAGTCGTTCTTGACGACCATAGATTTCTATAGCTAAATCCAAACTTGTTTGGACTTCTGCAATGTTCTTGTAGACAAGCTCATTGTCCAGCGACATCAATTTTTGGCCCTTAACTACAGACTGCCCTTCGTTTACATAAATATTGGTAACAAGCCCCTGAGTTTCAGGGTATAGGGTGGCGTTCATGTCTGTTTCAATGTTTCCTTGAACGGTGAAATAGTGGTCAAACATTTCTGACTTGGCAGTGTATGCAGTTACAGGGATGAGATCCTCTGAGGCATTCATTGCTTTCATTTCGGCTTCAATGGTGTTTATTTCTGTGCCTAATTCGTCATAGATTGCTTTGAGCGAATCTCTTTTATTGGTCAGGTCTGCCAGTTGATTTTCGGAAGGAGCCTCGCCGCATGCTGCTAGCAAGACCAAACCAATGGCAGTAAATAATATGGGAAGTTGATTTTTCATAATCAGGGAAATGGGTTGTATCAGTATTGGTTGAGTGCTTTGTTTAATCTTGCTTTGGTGTTCAACAATTGCAACACGGCTCCTATATAATTGCCTTGAGCATTGAGTTGTTGGTTTTGTGCCTGGCTTAGTTCAAAACTACTGGCCACGCCTTCTTTGTATTTGATTTGCGTAGTGTTGAAAATCCTTTCAGCCAAGGCCCTGCTTTCTTTTTGAATGCGGGCATTTTCTACAGCCATTTCAAATTCATTCTTAGCTGCGAGGTATTCCAACTTGGCGCCTTGTTCAATTTGTTCCAAAGCTGTTGAGGCTCTTTCTACATCAATCTGAGCTTTCGCAATGCGGTGAGCACCTTCGAAGCTGTTGAAGATGGGAACGCTCAATTTGACACCCCAGATTTGAATCGGATACCATTTCTGGTCGGAGTCTAAAAAGTTGAATTCTTTTCGTTGGGCGTTTCTTTGGTAGTTGTAGAATGCGGATATAGATGGCAGTCCTTTGGCTTTTTCATTCTTCACACTCAACTTGGACAGTTCCACATAGCGGTTCTGTGTTTCGTACTCCGCATTGCCATTCAATGAGAAGCCCATAGATAGTAATCCAGCATCTCCCGGAGCAGCTGTTAAAGAAGCAATGTCATCAGACAGTTTGATTTCATTTTCCAATGGCATCCCAATTTGAAACTTCAATAGGTCAGCGCTGATTTCAGATTGTTTCCGGGCATAATTGATACGGGCGTCCAAATCTGCCAAGGTGAGCGAAAGTTGATCCAAGTCCTGCTCCTCTACAAATCCATTCTCGAACAAGGCTTTGGTTTCCTGAACACTTTGTTCCACCACTGAACGGCTTTCTTCAAGAATTCTGAGGTTTTCTCTAGAGATCAATACCGTGTGGTAAGCTTCTGCAGTGGCCTTTTTGACTTCTGCTTCGGATTTTTCGATGGCAGAACGTTGCGCCGAGGCAGAAGCCTTAGCTGCCTGAAGTCCCACAAAGTAGGAGCCATCAAAAATCAATTGGGTAGCTGAAATTCCAGCAGTCATTGTTTGCGGGGCGCCAAATTGAAATTCACTTACGGCATTGGGGTCTTGTTCCGGAGCATTGATAGGCACACCTGTTTCCTCAGAGACGTCAGCTAAAAACTGTGTGAGGTACGTGGGAAATCCGAACGCATTTGCCGGGGCTACCTGCGTAGGGATGTCGATGTAGTTGTTGTATTCAACAGATCCGTTCACATGCGGTAAGCCGGCAGCAGTGAGCTGCTTGACTTCTCTGGCGGCTGTTGCCGCATCCATGCGTGCATAGCGCACGGCAAAACTATGCCCCATTGCATACGCCTGAGCTTCCGCTAAGGTCATTTCCACTTGCTGTTGTCCTGAAACGTCTAAAACGCCCAGAAGTAGCATGAAGAAAAGTAAGAGTTGGTTAATTTTCATAGTGGTTGTGGTTGAGGAGCTATGCGGCTCCCATGTTTTTTTGTTTCTCTTTTACACGTTTGATGAGGTACTCGATGCCTTTTTCACTGGCAATTCCGCGAATATGATAGCGGAATAACTCGAGATACAATTCTGAAGGTGTAGTGCCAATATTGGCAAACCAGTTGTGGTTGAAAATACCTTCAATACTGTGGACATAGATTTCGATGATCACATCTGGATTGAAATCCTTCCGGTACAAACCTTCTTTTTGTCCCTGCTTCATGTTGGCCAGCAAAGTCTCTCGAATC
>CAZKMC010000099.1:0-2994 GCA_964553485.1 uncultured Comamonadaceae bacterium | reverse complement strand
TCTCGAATCATCTTCTGTCGATTATCCATCATGCTTTTCATCATTTCCGGATAATACTTCTGGATGTCATAAAGAATGGAAGGGTGCATGCTTTTCAGCATTTCATTTACCAACATCATGATCTCAAAAAACTGGTCAATGGCATTCAGCTTTTCATCCTGAATGTTGCAAATGCAATTGTCTTCTTGATCTATGTGCCATTGCATGGCCTTGCCAACAAGGTCTTTCTTGTCCTGGACATGCAGGTAAAGGGTCTTTTTAGACATGCCCAATTCCCGAGCAATGTCATCCATGTTCACGGACTTTATACCCAAGCGTAGAAAAATTTCTGTGGCTCCTTCAATGATTTTTTGCTCTTTTTCTTTCATTTCGGCGACAAAGGTAGAAACAAAAAAACCGTTGGAAACGTTTTATGTTCAAAAACGTTTCCAATAAATGTGAAATTTGTTGGATTGAGTCTTGAGACTTGAGACTTGGGTTTGGAGTGTGAGTGTGAAGTGTGATTTTGTCAAAATGCATGTTCAAATGGTATTATTGTCAAATCAAAAAAGACCAAAACACAAGCCCCAGAGGGGCGGATTATCATTAGGCCCGTCCGTAAGGGCGGGTGGGCTGTTCCAAAACGAAGGGGAATGTTGCTGAGGACAAGTGCCTAAACTCTCCTCGGGCCGTGGCCCAAACCAAAAAAGAACCTTTGAACCGCAAAGTTGACGTTTCGATTAACTTATTTTGCAGGGAGGTGTTATGTCAAAAAGAGTTGAAATGAACCACACACCTGAACGTACAGACTTGGAAAAGGAAGATTTTTACTTTAGCGAAGAAGGGTACATTGTATTCACAGAGGCCTACCACTTGAAGCGTGGTTCTTGTTGCCAAAGTGGATGCAAGCATTGTCCGTACGGTTTTGATAAAAAGACCGGTAGATTCAATAAACCATGAAGGAACAGCAAACCGCAACAGCCCCAGATTTGGCAAAATTCAAAGCCGAGATCCAAGAGGGAATTCCATCAAATTTACCTCCTGCTAAAGAAAGAGACCCTCAGGTAAGCCACGCCCCACGGAGGAAAGAGACCTTGAGTGTGGAGGAAAAGAAACTGGCGCTTCGGAACGCTTTGCGGTATTTCCCCCCGGAATGGCATCCGGAACTGGCTCCGGAATTTGCAGAGGAACTTCGGAATTACGGACGTATCTATATGTACCGTTTTATGCCGGAGGGAGAAATCAAGGCGCGACCAATTGAATGGTATCCCGCTAGATCTCAACAGGCTGCCGGAATCATGCTGATGATCCAAAACAACCTGGACCATGCGGTGGCACAGCACCCAGAAGAACTGATCACCTACGGAGGAAACGGAGCTGTCTTCCAAAATTGGGCGCAGTATCGCCTCACCATGAAGTACCTCAGCGAAATGACTGAGGAGCAAACCCTCGCTATGTATTCTGGTCACCCGATGGGACTGTTTCCTTCGCACAAAGAAGCCCCCCGCGTAGTGGTGACCAACGGATTGATGATTCCCAATTACAGTCAGCCAGACGACTGGGAAAAGTTCAACGCCCTTGGTGTGACCCAGTATGGACAGATGACCGCGGGTTCCTTTATGTATATAGGTCCCCAGGGAATTGTCCACGGAACCACCATTACCGTGTTGAATGCCGCAAGAAAAATTGCCCCCAATGAACCGATTGATGGGAAGCTATTTGTGACTTCGGGATTAGGCGGAATGAGCGGTGCGCAGCCAAAAGCTGGAAATATTGCCGGATGTGTTTCGGTCACCGCGGAGGTGAATCCCGCTGCCGCATACAAACGCCATGAGCAGGGCTGGGTGGATCACGTGATCACAGACTTGAATGAGCTGGTAGAGCGTGTTCGCACATCAAAGGAGCAGAAAGAAGTGGTCTCGTATGCCTACCTCGGAAACATCGTAGATGTATGGGAGAAGTTTGATGAAGCGGGACTTTACATCGACATGGGATCTGACCAGACCTCCTTGCACAATCCATGGGCAGGGGGTTATTATCCTGTGGGCTACAGTTTGGAAGAGAGCAACGAGTTGATGGCCTCGGACCCAGAGAAATTCAAGATCGCCGTGCAAGAATCATTGCGCAGACAAGCCACTTCTATTAATAAGCACACGGCAAAAGGAACGTATTTCTTCGATTATGGAAATGCATTTTTGCTGGAAGCTTCTCGCGCCGGAGCGGATGTGATGGCGGAAGACGGCATCCTGTTCAAGTACCCCTCATACGTGCAAGACATCATGGGCCCCATGTGTTTTGACTACGGATTTGGGCCCTTCAGATGGGTGTGTACCAGCGGCAAACCAGAAGATCTTGAGGTCACAGATAAGCTTGCGTGTGAAGTTTTAGAACGTTTGAGGGGGCTATCGCCCGAGGAGATTAGCCAGCAGATGTCAGACAACATCACGTGGATCCAAGGAGCCAAAGCCAATAAATTGGTGGTCGGTTCTCAGGCCCGAATTTTATATGCCGATGCCGACGGAAGGATCCAGATCGCGAAGGCGTTCAACGATGCCATAGCCGACGGTCGACTGAGTGCGCCCGTAGTTTTAGGAAGAGACCATCATGATGTGAGTGGCACAGACAGTCCGTTCAGAGAGACCTCCAATATCTACGACGGCTCTCAGTTCACCGCAGACATGGCCGTACAGAATTTCGTAGGCGATGCCTTCCGCGGAGCCACGTGGATCTCACTACACAACGGCGGAGGCGTAGGTTGGGGAGAGGTGATGAATGGCGGTTTCGGGATGTTGCTAGACGGCAGCCAGGACAGTGAACGCCGATTGAAGATGATGTTGCACTGGGATGTGAACAACGGTATTGCCAGAAGAAGTTGGGCCCGCAATGACGAAGCCATCTTTGCCATCAAACGCGCTATGGAATCTGAGCCGTTGTTGAAAGTTACATTACCAAACAAGGCGGATGACGGGCTGGTGGATTCATTAATAACTAATAATTAGTAATTAATAGCTAATA
>CAZKMC010000098.1:5480-9667 GCA_964553485.1 uncultured Comamonadaceae bacterium | reverse complement strand
CGAGCAGATGCATCCAGCGATGCACGACATTGGCCTGAAGTTGATCGCCGACAAGTTGCAGGGGTGCAACCAGACCACAGTGGCCATCTTGGTCGCTATCAAGGAGGTCATCCAGGGGTTCACACTATCGAAAAATTTACGGCGGCGGTTCCTGGAATTCAGGTAATTGTTGTCATGCATCCAGAATTTATGGGGCTGTGGCAAGAACTCTGCACGTATCATGGATTCAAAGAGTCTTGTGTGGTTTGTGCCGGTGGCGAGGAGAGGTTCTTTTCTGTAGCCAATGGTATCAGCTGGCTTAGTCAAGAATGTGCGGTTGTTGCTGTGCATGACGCCGTAAGACCATTTGTGAGTGAAGGAACCATTTCCAGATGTTTTGAAGCGGCACGAAATTCAGGAGCGGCAATTCCAGTAGTTTCTTTGCATGATAGTCTGCGACAATTGGACGGAGATAAAAGCAAGCATCTGAACAGATCAGAATACCGTGCTGTTCAAACTCCTCAGTGTTTTGATGTGGGCTTGTTGCGCCAAGCATACCGACAGCCGTATGCAGCAGAATTTACCGATGATGCCTCTGTGGTTGAAGCATTTGGAACCAAAGTGGTCCTTGTGGACGGAAACCGCTCCAATATCAAGATTACAACCCCTTTTGATTTGATTCTTGCTGAAGCACTAATGGCTTAAACAGGCTTGCTGAGGTATCGGGTTTTCAGACTTGGCCAACGGGATTTTTTATTGAGCACCCACATGATGCCAACAAAGATCAGTGTCATAATGAGCAAAGGAAGAACTTGTGTGCTAGTCGATTCTAACCCATCCACCTCAATCACCCCTCTTTGTTGGAAATAGTAGCCAACTACGAGCAGCGCATTGTTTGTAAAATGTGCTAGGACTGCAGCCCATATTGAACCGGAGTGAATCAACACATATCCAAGTATTGCTCCAAGCACCATTCTAGGAAGAAAGCCATAAAATTGAGCGTGAATTGCGCTGAAAAGCAATGCAGTAATCCAGATTCCAAGATGAACGTTGCCAGTGGCCTTTGAAAACTGTACCTGAAGAACTCCTCGGAATGCAAATTCTTCTGCTAAAGCGGGCAAGAGTGCAATAAAAAGTAGGTTGATAAACAGGTCTTTTGGGGAGTCCATCACCAGAAGTTGTTCTGTCATAACCTTGGCCATTTCCTCCAAGGGTTTGAATACGCTTTCGATCCATGAACCCTCTGGAATCAATTCTGCGTTGATGAGGTATGAAGCTTCAACTAGCGGAAGCGCTGTAATCAATGCGAGGGGAGCCAACCATGTAAGAGAAGAGATCTTTCCTCGCGATAGCAAACCAAGAACACTTTCAGAACCGAAGAGCAAAATGAATAACAAAGTGCCTCCTAGGAAAGTGCCGATTTGATTGATTATGTTCAACAATCCCACCACTTCAAGCCTGTTAGGAAGATCCATTTCATTGCTTGCATTGGCGATTTGTTCAGCGCTGAGGCCATAAATAGCGGAGCACGCAGCGATGCCTATTGCGAAGGATAATGTCATACAAACGATCAGTAAACACAGGAAAAACAGTGCCTTGAGCAAGGGATGCATGGTTCGGAAAGCTTGTACGATCACAGGCGAAAGAGATTTCTTAACTTTGCACCCAAATTTGCAGGTTTTAATTGAATGGTAAAAATTGCTGACATAGAACTGGGAGAATTTCCTCTCTTGCTTGCGCCCATGGAGGATGTGAGTGATCCACCTTTCCGTGCATTGTGCAAAGAGCAGGGTGCGGATTTGATGTATACCGAGTTTATTTCCAGTGAAGGATTGATACGGGATGCCGTTAAGAGCCGTCAAAAGCTTGATATTTTCGAATATGAGCGGCCCATAGGGATTCAGATATTTGGAAGTGAGATTGAGTCGATGCGCATTGCCACGGAAATCACAACCGCCGCAAATCCTGATATCATTGACATCAATTATGGTTGTCCCGTAAAAAAGGTGGCTTGCAAAGGTGCGGGTGCTGGAATCTTACAGGATATTCCCAAGATGGTGGCGATGACCAGGGAGATTGTGGAATCGACTCACCTGCCCGTTACGGTCAAAACGAGACTCGGGTGGGACGAAGACTCCAAGTACATTGTAGAAGTGGCTGAAAGGCTTCAGGATGTGGGTATAAAGGCTATTAGCATTCATGGCCGGACCAGAAAGCAGATGTACAAGGGAGAGGCAGATTGGAGCTTGATTGCAAGTGTTCGCGACAATCCGCGCATGCAAATCCCTGTGTTTGGCAATGGAGATATTACCACACCTGAAAAAGTGATTGAGTACCGGAATCGCTATGGTGTGGATGGGGTGATGATAGGCAGGGCCAGTATTGGGTATCCATGGATTTTCAAAGAGATCAAGCACTTTATGAAAACAGGTCAGCACTTGGATCCTCCATCAATTGCAGATCGTGTGCAAGCGGCAAGGAGACATTTGGAGATGTCCATTGAATGGAAAGGAGATCGGCTTGGGATTGTTGAAATGCGCAGGCATTATTCAAATTACTTCAAGGGAATTCCTAACTTCAAAGAGCATAGAACAGCACTCGTGACCTTAGACGAAGCTGATGAGCTTTTTGCCAAATTGGATATGATTTCGACGGAGTTTGACGGATTTCGTTTTACTGGACAAATCGCTTGATCAGGTAACGGACCATCACTACAGAGAAAAGTGTTCCGATAGTTGCAACGCTGATAATTACTTTCAAAACATCTGGGAACTCAACTTTCATTGGGTAGTATTCAACAATGGATCCTTGCAGTGGAATGATTCCAACTTTTTGCTGGATAATGCAGAGTGCTAATCCGGCGGCCAATCCTATAAGTGCCCCAATTCCGTTAATAAGCATGCCTTGATAGGAAAAAATCCTTCTTATGTCAAGGTTGATCAAGCCCATGCTTTTGAGAATAAATATGTCTTTTCTTTTCTCCATGATGAGCATGGTGAGGCTTGCCATCACATTAAACGCCGCTATTACGAGGATAAAAAAGAGAATTAAGAAAGTGGCCCATTTTTCAGTTCGATTGGTCTGATGAATGACGGCGTTTTTTTGATAGCGCGTTTTGACTTCAAGAGAATTCCCTAATTTTTTCTGAAGTGTCTCTTGAAGGTCTTCAACATCGGCACCTTCTTCAACTCCGCAATCAATGAAGCTTACTTCCTTTTCATATCCCAAAAGCTTACGCGCAAAATCAAGTGGAGTGACCACATACTTCACATCTAATTCAGCATTGACGCTGAATACACCACTGACTAAAATAGGCTCAGTATTTAGCGCTTTTTCTTTGTATTTACTCAATTTCTTACCACGAATAGGAGCGCTAATAGTAATGAGGGCAAATTCATTTGGTTTGTACGGAATGCCTAATTCGGATTGAATACCTAGTCCCGGAATAGCGCATGCCTGTGTGTTCCTATAGAGTTGAAATTCTCCAGCTCGCATCATTTTTGGCAAGTTGGTAATGGAAGCGAATGTGGTATCTACTCCCTTAATAGTTGCCACGGTGGGTTGTCCATCAAATCGAATGATCACATCGGCTTCAACTACTTGTGCAACAGCTTTGATTCCGGGAGTGTTTTGGATTTCAGCAAGCAGACTGTCAGATACCTCAAAGGTTTTTCCTTGGGCTGGCGAAATAGAGATTTCCGCATCAAAGGTGGTGAACAGTTCAGACACCAAGCTTTCGATCCCATTGAATGCGGACAGGATGCAAATCATTGCTGCGGTAACGCAGGCAACTACAAACATCGAAATTCCTGAAATCAGATTGATGATGTTCCTAGACTTTTTTGAGAACAGGTATCTGCGAGATATATGGAGTGGGACATTCACTTAAGGCCAAAAATAGGTGAATGCATCTTAAGGTCTTTGTGCCTGCAGAATAATACCTTGCCCGGTGCCATGAGCGGTTTTGCTGTCCAACCAGTTTAGAACGGCTGAAATGGGTAAAACAAAGAGGTAATAGACAGGAAGAAATAGGATGAAAATGCGGGATACCTCAAGTGCTTTCAGTGGAATATTGACTGCTATTTCTTGAGAAGTACGTCCAAGAGGACCACCTGAATAATGGAACTTGACACGATTGAAGCCTGCTTCTTTGAGTACTTCTTTAATATGGGCCTTGGTGTAGCCCCGTCTTTTTTGTCCCTGCCGAG
>CAZKMC010000098.1:0-5470 GCA_964553485.1 uncultured Comamonadaceae bacterium | reverse complement strand
AGATTTGGCCATGTCCTTTTCCAAACAGCGATTGACTGTGAGTAATATTTTACCATTTGGTCTAAGGCTATTGAACATACAACGAATGGCGTCTTCGTCTTTTTCTATCATTTCCAGTACATCAATACAAAGGACCAGGTCAAACGCTTCTTTGACTTGTAATTCGTTGACATCTTGCGTTTTGAAGAGCAGGTTGTAACGGTCAAGTTCTCTGACGAATGAATTTCCGGAACAAATTCTGTCTGACAATTTATCAATGGCCAGAATGCTCATTTCCGGTTTGGCGCAGCTCAGCCAATATGCGAAATGGCCGAATCCAGTGCCAACATCTAAAATGTGTGCTTGCGGAGGAGCGGTACGAAGCCACTTTTTCAACTCACGCTTCACGTGCCATGCGCGCACACTGAGTACTTCTTGGAAGCGAAAAATAAATTTCCGAGCCCAAATCGATTTACCGCAAATAAGGGAAACAGATGTTTCTATTTCTTCCTGATTCATCTCAACGATCTATTTCTTGAGGGCCTCATCTATTTTGTCGAGATAATCGAGCGTGTCATCCACAAAGAACTGGAGCTCTGGGACTCGTCTAAGTTGTTTGCCAACTTTTTCGCCGAGCTTTTTACGCACTTTCCAATTTTGAACTTCTACCATTTTCAAATCGGCATCTTTGTCTTTAGATGCCATGAAACTGAGGTAAGCTTTTGCTACGCCTAAGTCGGATGATATGCGCACATGCGTTACAGTAATAAATTTTCCTTCAAAGAGATTGCGACTTTCTCTTTGAAAGATGATTGCTAGCTCTTTTTTTAAGAGGCTATTGATTTTTTCCTGACGAATGGTACTCATGAAGTTGTATTTAGATCGGATGGATCTTATTGTATGATTATCGGGTGGGTTTCTTTTCTAGCCGAAGAAATCAGGGTAATTAAAAGGTGTTTGCCTGCAAAATTTGTTGCGTCCCAATTAGACGATCCCCAGCGCTCACTTTGATGAATGATTTGACCTAGTTGATTATGTATGATTAGCTGGTATGACATCAAACCTTGTGGTTGAATTTTTAATTGGCCTCCTTGAGACGTTACCGACCAGTAATCCACATCTATCACTTCATTGATGCCTGTAAAGCCGCAGTTGCTGGAGTCATCAGGGTTGTCATAGCGAAGTTGGTTGTTGTCATAGAAGCAATTGAGAATAGGATCCCAATCTGCAATGCAGAGATATGCTCCTGGGGCTATTGGGCCGTTGGATGAACCGATACCTTCAATCCAAATTTCCCCACCAAATCCAAAGTCAAAATACCACGCTGTTCGCAGACCTCCACTGAGAATCGGAATGGTGCCAATGCCGGTACAAGTCATTTCTACTGGGCAACCTTGCACCGCTATCTCCACTGTTTGACCCACGATCATATCGAAATCATACAACAGTGTTTCAATATCGTCCCAACGGGCATATACCTTTTTTTCCTCAATGTCCTCACGTACCAAAAGCGTAAAAGCCACTTGTTCTGGATTGGAAACCAGTGTGCCAACAAAAATTTGGTAGTCCAAGCCCGCTGCAGTTGAATCTCCTTCAAGGTGGTAGGTATATTCCTGAGGTCCCCAGCCGCCTTCTGTGCTGTGCCAGGCAAAATTATCTTGGAGCATTGGAACATACGCAAAAGCGGAAATTCCAAGGCAGAACATGAATAACGAGAGTAGGTATTTCATAATATCAATTGTGTATACAAAGGTACGGCACAATTAGTAAAGCAAATCGTTATAAGGATAGCGTTCCATGTGGATGGTCTTCACCTTTTCATAAAGCACCTGGCGCAACTCTTCGATGTTTTGCTTTTTCTCTGCGGAGACAAAAAGAACTTGGTCGTCATTCATTTGCTGCATCCACGATTTCTTTAGGTCTTCAAGACTTAAATTTTCAACAGTTGCAGGAGTAAGGTCGTCTTCTTCTTTTGGGACCCAGGTATAGGCGTCTATCTTATTGAATACAATAATAGTAGGTTTATCTGCCGATCCTATTTCTGCAAGCGTATTCTGGACAATAGCGATGTGATCTTCAAATTGAGGATGAGAGATGTCTACCACATGCAAAAGGATGTCAGACTCTCTTGTTTCGTCCAAGGTTGATTTGAATGATTCAATCAGTTGGTGTGGAAGTTTGCGGATGAACCCGACGGTGTCTGAAAGGAGGAAAGGTAGATTTTGAAGAACAACTTTCCGAACAGTTGTATCGAGGGTAGCAAAAAGTTTGTTTTCAGCTAGCACCGTGCTTTTTGAAAGGATGTTCATCAAAGTAGATTTACCCGCGTTGGTATATCCAACTAGTGCAACCCGAACCATTGCGCCTCTGTTTCCTCTTTGTGTACTTTTTTGTTTGTCAATGATCTCCAATTGCTTTTTGAGCGCAGCAATTTTATCTCGGATGATCCTTCTATCTGTTTCAATTTCTTTCTCTCCAGGACCTTTCATGCCAATACCCCCTTTTTGTTTTTGAAGGTGGGTCCACATATTACTCAGTCTTGGAAGCAAGTACTGATATTGAGCAAGTTCTACTTGCACTTTTGAGTGTGCTGTTCTGGCGTGGCTTGCGAAGATGTCTAGAATAAGGTTTGATCGGTCCAAGATCTTAACCTCCGGGATGATTCTTTCAATGTTCCGAAGTTGGGTGGGGCTGAGTTCATCATCAAAGATGATCATGTCAATTTCTTCTTCCTTGACATACTCATGGATTTCTTCGATTTTTCCAGATCCGACAAAAGTGCGCACGTCTGGTTTATCTATTCCTTGAGTAAACCTTTTTTTACATACAGCATCGGCTGTTTCAGCTAAAAAGGCCAATTCATCCATGTATTCCTGAAGTTGTTCTCTGGATTGACTCTGTGTTACCAGACCAACCAAAACACAAGTTTCTTGTTTGGCAGCTGTTTCGATTCCTTTACCCATCAATTTTTTTGCTTCAATTGCGATAATACGTATTCCGCCAATTTTTCTATTTCCTTCTTACTTAGAATATCTTTTTGAGAAGGCATAGTTCCTTTTCCATAGTTGATAAGGGCTACTATTTCCGCTTGATTTAGTTCAGTAAGTGTGAGGTCAGGCGCCCCACCGATCATTAATTTTCCATTAGAACCATGGCAAATTCCACACTTTATCTTATAAAGTTGTTGCGTGTTTTGTAGCCTAGGCGCCTCAGATGTTTCAGCATCATGAGCTTCTACACTATTGCAGGCGAAAAGCGCTATCAGTGAGAAAAAGAACAGAGCGTTAATCCAATTGTTTAGAACCATCCTTTTCCTAGTGCTTCTCTGAATGGCCATGGAATACCAACCAATATCAATACTAACCCAGCGGCATACCAAATGAAAAGTGTGCGGAAACGAACAGTAGAGTCAGCAATTCTTTTGGCTTTGCTGTATCCAATTGTCACGGCGGCTATCCCCAGAATCATCAGGAGCAAATGCTCCATTCCAAAAAATCTGGTTACTGGGTTTTTCATCGCTCCTTCCATTCCAAGTGAGTTTGGCCATTTTCCGGTGAAATATAAAATGAAGCCAATGATCAACTGCAGATGCAGAGTGATGAGCCCGCACAGGGCTGCTTTTTTATCTCCGGCCTTAAAGGCGCGGTGATTTTTCCATCCGGAATAAAATTTCAGGATCCCCCAAATCAGCAGTATAAGTGCAACCCATTTTAGAGCGGAGTGTAAGTGAATAAAACCTGGATACATAGGAATGTTATTAGGAATGACAAATGTAAGGAACTTGAATCTAGAAAGATTGACCATCAATTGCAAATGGTTCCTATTATCTGGAGCAAGATCAATAAGTCAGCGGTATTTACTGCACTATCATCAAAAAGATCATACGGACAGTCTAATGTGCAGCCAAAATTACTCAGAAACAAGAGTAAATCAGCTGTATTGATGATTCCGTCCTGGTTGAAATCTCCCAAGCAATCTTCTTGTCCAACTGTGCCAGACAAGACGATGTCTGCAACGGCAAAGGACGGGTCTGTGGCATCACCATCGTCGTTATTAACCCATCTGAACCCTATTCGGATGTTCGGATTATCATTTGCAGAGGCAGGCAATGAGAGGTTTCTCGATGTCCAGATACCTTGAGGTGAGCATGTACCAGAAAATGTCTTTGGAGGGTCATCGAGTTGGCTCCAGGCATTACCGTCAAAATACCAGATTGTTCCATTGTCAATTCCGTTTCCACCTTCGATGTAAATGAAGTCTAGGAATATATCTGAAGCTCCAGTGCAGTCAATCATCGGGCTTTCAGCGCGTTTGTTTGTGGAGCCGCAGGGGAGTAGTCCACAGAATCCGGCAAGGCCTTCATAATAGGCCGCGCCAAGGTCGGCTTGAATTCCTAATACGGAGACATTCCCGATATGTAGCGTTGGGCTGTTCCCACATACATTTCCGCAGTTGCCAACCCCCATATTGTTTTCGGCAGCACTTACGAACCATTGATTGGCAGAAATTTCATTGATTCCGGTATTGGAGATCGTCCAGTCGCTGGAAAAACTGGAAAGGAGCTGTCCTGTGTTGCATCCACTCCCAAAATCAGAGGTAAAGACAGCATTCTGGCCAGCTGAAGAAATAGCAAATATGAAGGCAAACACGCAACTAATAAGCACTCTATGCATGCCTTAATTTAAACATTTTCGCACAAAAAAAAAGGGGAAACACGTTTCCCCTTTTAAATATCTTGCCAGTAGGAATTATACCAATCCTTGGTCTAACATTGCGTCTGCTACTTTTACAAAACCAGCGATGTTAGCTCCTTTTACATAATCAACAGTTCCATCTTCTCGCTTACCGTACTTTACACAAGCTTTATGAATTGAGATCATAATACTGTGAAGCTTTTCTTCAACTTCTTTGCGCGTCCAGTTCATTCTCAATGAGTTTTGAGACATCTCCAAACCAGAAGTAGCAACACCTCCGGCATTGGAAGCCTTTCCAGGCGAGAATAATACACGAACCTCATCAAAAGCTCCTATAGCCTCTGGTGTGCAAGGCATATTTGCCCCTTCGGCCACGCAGATCACTCCGTTTTCGATCAATAAAGCAGCATCACTCCCGTCCAACTCGTTTTGAGTAGCACATGGCATTGCGATGTCTACCTTTACTCCCCAAGGTCTTTCGCCGTTAAAGAACTCGATATCATCATACTTATCTGCAATCTCTTGCACTCTCCCGCGTCTAACATTCTTCAGCTCCTTAAGGAAATCAAGATGCTCTGTATGAAAGCCATTTGGAGCATAAACGTATCCTGTAGAGTCGGAAACCGTGACAACCTTTCCACCAAGATTAATCGCTTTTTCCAATGCATATTGTGCCACATTTCCAGAGCCAGATATGGCCACTGTTTTTCCATGGAGGTCATGTCCCTTGGTCTTAAGCATTTCCTGAGCGAAATATACTGTTCCGTATCCTGTAGCCTCAGGACGGATCAATGATC
>CAZKMC010000097.1:9302-9709 GCA_964553485.1 uncultured Comamonadaceae bacterium | reverse complement strand
GGATATTCAAATAATGAGGGCCGTCACTTACATCCAAGTCCGTGTCTAGAGCGCAATCATTGAAAAAGTAAATTTGAGATTCTTCCTGTTCAAGCACAACAGCAAATTCATTAAAATCTGAGAGGTTGGCATTGTTACCCCAAAAAATGCAATTTCGAAAGGCCGTTCCCTCTGTGAGCTGTCTCACTTGAAGATTGCCGTCTATGTCTTCATAAAAATTATTCAAAACGAATGAAGGCGTTTGACGGTTCCCGTCTGACCAGTAATTTGCTACGGTGCAATGATCAAAGGCATATCTCCCTCCTAAGGTCAATGCTAAACTGTGTTGCCCGGAATTGCCAAATAGATCGTTGAACCCAGATATATTAGCGCTTTGAGCCAATAATCCGATAGCAGCCATATTTTGA